>CAYLTM010000037.1:0-506 GCA_964386495.1 uncultured Leptospirales bacterium | reverse complement strand
ATATGCTAAAAAATACTGTGGTTTGCTATTGAAAATTTCAGTTTGATTGAATATGTAATTTTTAATATAATCTTCAGCTTCCGATATGTTTAATTTTCCGTTTTCACATAATATATTTTTTGTTTTTGAAACAAAAAAACGGACAACGGAAACCGTTGAAGACTGGGTTCTGGATAGAGTAAACGAATCCAAGAGTTTTAGCGGCAAAAGAGTTATGGCTGTTTGCATGAGCGGACTTAACAATTTGAACGGTAAACATAGTAATCTTGCAAACGTACTTACCGCAAAACTTTCGGCATCGAGAGTACATGAATCTCCCGGATTTGTGGATAAATTCGGTTTTCTCACTATAACACAATTGGACGATTACGAAAAATTATCTGAAAGGGTTGCAGGGAAAAGTTTTCTGGATACTCTTGATGACAATAACTACACAGTAGCCTTGTCTTATGACGACTACCCCGGATTTTTCTTTTCGCATGCTAATACATTTGCGGACGATTCGA
>CAYLTM010000036.1:19545-26465 GCA_964386495.1 uncultured Leptospirales bacterium | reverse complement strand
TTTTGGATGTTCCCTTATCTTCGTTAACAGCCATTGAAATAATTCTTTTAATAAGGGTTCTTTTTTCTTCATCAATTTTGTCAACTTCCAAAAGTCATAAAGAGCCCCCGCAATAATCAGCCTAACTGATAAACAAAATTTTAAACATCTCTGGAGTTAGCACTGTAATTTTCGGGAACGGAATATCCTTTAATACATTAAAATGGGAATCGTTAGTAACAATGCAGTCAGCATTTGAGGCGATAGCACAATCGACAAATTTATTGTCGTCAGGATCAACTGTAATAAGATTCCATTTGAAATAAGGAAAAGTTTTATACACATTATCTGCAGTAATCAAAAAATCGATAACTGCAGTTTTTATTTCTGGTTTTGTTTTACTGTCAAGAATTTCCTCGTATTCAGATAAAATATCATTTGAAATAAACAAATCATAGTTCTCGTTTACGAGCATTTCAAAAATCCAATGATATTCAGATTTAGTAGGAATTGAAACAAGTAATATGTTAGTATCGAGAATGACTCGAAACTTGCGATTTTCAATCATTCAGATAATTTTCCATTTCTTTTGCTGATTTGAAATTGTTTTCATCCCAGAACTTATCCATTTCAGTTGTGGCTCTATGTGCAAAATATTTTACGAGTAATTTTTTAATTTCTTTGACATCATTTCCGGTAATATTCGGCGGAATTAATCTGAATAATTCCTGTTGATAATCAGTATTATTAATAGTTTGCATGGCATCCTCTCTTATATTTGCAACTTCAATAAAATGTTAAATACAATAGGAATCAATCAAATTTTTATTTTAATCTGTCAACACCGATTTAAAATTGCCGTAAATCAACGAAATAAAGTTGGTGCTTTATTAGTATACTAAAGAGGGTACCTGTAAAGGTTTATTTACTAAAGCAAAACGCAAATTTAAGTGGCTTACCAAGCCGCATGTACTCCTTCTTGATGAAGTCGGCTATGAGTCTTTGTCTCAGGAACAAGCAAGCATACTTTTTCAGCTTATCAATGCACGCTCGTTTCGTGCTTCGATGCTCACCGGATAGCACCATATTTTCTTCATAGTATAAATTAAAACACTTGACGAAAATTAATATTAGAATAATTGTCTTGCAGGTTTATAAGTAATTTCTCATAACTGATATAATCAACCTTATGAGCAGTTATAATTTATTATTATTACATGGAGTTAAAATGGCGAAGAAAGAAGAGAAATCTGTAAAAAAAGCACAGCCTGCAGTTGAAAAAAAGGCGAAAGTGAAATTCCCGGAAAAATACACCGCTCAGACAATTACCAATTATATATCCGAAAAACATAATATTTCTAAAATTATAGCGAAAGAAATTATTGAAGATTTTTGTGATGTTATTACAGCCGGTGCGTTGGAAGGTCAAAGAGTGCCTCTTGGAAAAGTCGGTAAATTATATGTAAAAATCAGACCTGCTACAAAACCAAGAATGGGCAGAAACCCGATCACAGGCGAAGAAATTAAAATTGCCGCAAAAAAAGCTACAAAGGTTCCAAAATTCACTTTTGGTAAAGCTTTTAAAGAAATCGCGCTTAAAGCAAAAGTTACTAAATAGGTGCTGATTAATTTTTCATAGTATCAAGACTATTGCTGATGATGCTATGAAAAATTATCTTCGTTGAAAGAAATACACATGATATATAATCCAGAATTTATTAGAAAAATTCCTAAAACCGATCTTCATCTGCATCTGGATGGTTCACTGCGAATTCCTACACTTATAGAACTTGCAAAAGATAATAATGTAGACATACCTTCCCGCACCGACGACGGTTTGAGGGAACTCATTTTTAAAGAAAAATACGCGTCACTTGATGAATACCTGAAAGGTTTTGCGGTTACATGTTCAGTGCTGCAGACTGCTGATGCTCTTGAAAGATCAAGCTATGAGCTTGCGTTGGATAACTTCCTGGAAGGTGTCCGCTACATTGAAGTCCGCTTTGCCCCGCAGCTTCACATTAATGACAGCATGGATCTTGAAGCGGTTTTGCAGGCGGTTGATACCGGTTTAAAAAAAGCGCGAACAGAAATAAACTCAAGACTGCAGCAGGATGAGCCGCCTTTTGAATATGGAATAATTGTCTGTGCCATGCGGTTCTGCAATGAGAAGTTTTCAGCGTTCTATAAAAACTTTTTCAACATTCATAAATATTCAAATAAAAGTGATATCATTAAACAGTTATCGTTAGAACTTGCCAGGGGTTGTGTTCATATTCGTGATAACTCGGATATACAGATTGTCGCTTTTGATCTCGCCGGCGCTGAGCATGGCCACCCTGCCGAAAAGCATATCGACGCTTATCAGTATGTGCATAAAAATTTCATGATGAAGACTGTTCACGCTGGCGAAGCCTACGGACCGGAATCAATTTTTCAGGCGATCACCCATCTGCATGCGGATAGAATTGGTCACGGACTCTTTCTCTTTTCGGCGGAAAAAATTTCAGATGAAAAAATTATCGACAAACAGGAATACATCAATAAGCTTGCTGATTACATTGCTGAAAAAAGAATAACACTGGAAGTCTGCCTGACGAGTAATCTTCAAACCGTTCCGGAAATAAAATCTTACAGCATGCATCCTATGAAGCAGATGCTGGAGAACAAGCTGTCCATCACGCTATGTACGGATAATCGGCTTATCTCTAATACCAGTGTTTGCAGGGAAATCGAAATCGCTGTCGATAATTTTAATCTTACTCCCGATGAGTTAAAAAACATCGTAATCTACGGGTATAAACGCTGCTTTTTCCACAAACCTTATCATGAAAAACGCGAATACGTCCGAAAAATGATAAATTATTATGAGAAAATCGAAAAAGAGTATTTTGCCAATTAAAATATTTATAGAATAACTTACATAATGTTTAATTCATTCAACAGCCCCGCCCCATCTCAGTCAAAACTACAAAAAATTTCTTGCATTTCTTAAATCATTTTTAGAGAGTTACAAAATGTAATTAAACAGGAGCCGTAAATTCTGAAGCCGCAAATCAAAAGAAAAAAAATCACATATGTGAAAAAATAAATTGAGGGTATAAGCATGGCAGTAAAAGAAAAAGTATTGGATTTAGCGAACAAAATTAGTAGGGTTAAGCGCGGTTCAAAAAATGAGATAAAGCCGGAATATCCGGAATACAAAATCTTGGAACCAGTAATCACTGAAGAAATGGCGGAAGTGGCACTTTGCCTGGAGTTCCGCAAACCGCAGAGTGCATCGGAAGTTGCACCTTTGTGCGGAAAATCCGTTGAAGAAACAGAGAAGATATTATGGTCGTTGGCAATGGCGGGCGCGACAATCGTTAATGAGGTAAATGGCGTAAACAAATATTGGCTTGAACTATGGGTTCCTGGACATATGGAAATGCTGGTAAATAACAGAGAAAATGTGAAAAAGTTTCCAGAAATCGCGAGGGCATTTGATGCGTATGGCAAAAGAAGAGCCCCTCTCGCGGCGGGGAACTTTCCTGTTGGTACTGGACCGATGCGCGTAATCCCGATTGAAAAATCAATAGATGGCGAAAGCAGAAGAGCCTCTTACGAAGAAGTTTCCAAATATCTGAATGAAAGCAGACTATATTCAGTATCAGACTGTTCATGCAGAACCTCCAGAGAAGTTATGGGAGAAGGCTGCGGTCATCTAAAAGAAGATATGTGCATACAGTTGGGTGATGCAGCGGAGTTTTACATAAAAACCGGCAGAGGCAGACAGATAACAAAAGAAGAAGCTTATGAAATTATCAGAAAAGCTGAGATGAACGGCTTGATGCATCAGATACCAAATGTAGAAGGTCCTGGTCATACACACGCGATATGCAATTGCTGCGGTTGTGGATGTTTCGCGCTTCGAAATGCCAATTACTGGTTAAATCCCGATTTTATTCGATCAAATTATGTGTCGGAGGTAGATAAAGACAAATGCGTGGCTTGCGGAGAATGTGTCGAGGCTTGTCCTACAAACGCGCTAAAACTCGGGCAAAAAATCTGCACAAAAACGCCTCTTCCAAAAGAGAAAAAAAGGGAACTTCCTTATGATACAGAATGGGGTCCAGACAAGTTTAATCCAGACTATAGAATTAACAGAAAAGTTGTAGTAGATACGGGATCAAGTCCATGCAAGGCGGAATGCCCTGCGCATATTGGTATTCAAGGATATATCAAATTGGCTGCCCAAGGAAAATACAAAGACGCTCTCGAACTTATTAAGAAAGAAAATCCTTTCCCTGCAGTATGTGGACGTGTATGCCCAAGATATTGTGAAGATGCCTGTACTAGAGGCGACATTGACGATCCTATCGCTATAGATGATATCAAAAAATTTATCGCTGAACAGGATCTTAAAACTGAACATAGGTTTGTACCGGAACTGAAGCATCAATATGGTAAAAAAATCGCGGTTGTCGGTGCTGGACCAGCTGGACTATCATGTGCTTATTATCTCGCGGTTGATGGATACAAGGTTACTGTTTTTGAAAAAGAGAAAGCCCTTGGTGGAATGTTGACTTTCGGAATACCATCTTTCAGACTGGAAAAAAATGTAGTTAACGCTGAAATCGATATTCTGAAAGAGCTCGGTGTAGAATTTAAAACTGGCGTAGAAGTCGGAAAAGATGTCACTCTTAAAGATTTGCGCGGTCAAGGATTCAAGGCTTTCTATTTAGGTATCGGTGCGCAAGCTGGAAGAAAAATTGGCATCGCGGGAGAAGACGCGGCTGGAGTGATTACCGGTGTTGATTTTCTCCGTAAAGTGAGTCTTAATCAGAATGAAAAACTTGAAGGTGCGACAATCGTTATAGGCGGCGGAAATGTAGCGATTGACGTTGCACGGTCTGCCGTTCGTGTTGGATCATCTAAAGTAGACATGTTCTGTTTGGAAAGCCGTAAAGAAATGCCGGCTCTTGAAGAAGAAATCGATGAGGCTCTCGAAGAAGGAATCAGCATAAATAATTCTTGGGGACCAAAACGTATAATTGTAGAAAACGGACGTGTTACAGGTGTTGAATTTAAAAAATGTGTATCCGTTTTTGACGAAAATAAACGGTTCAGTCCAAAGTATGATGAAAACGATACAAAAATAATCAATGCGAATAATGTATTAATTTCTGTAGGTCAGGGAATCGAATGGGGTAATTTAATAGCGGATAGCAAAATTGAGTTGAATCCCAACAAAACGATTAAGGCGGATCCCGCAACATATCAGACAGCAGAGCCGGATGTTTTTGCGGGCGGTGATGCTTTAAGCGGACCGAAATTCGCCATCGATGCGATTGCTATGGGTAAGGAAGGTGCGATATCTATTCACCGTTTTGTTCAGCCTGGACAGAGCCTTGTTCTTGGACGAACTAAAAGAGCATACCGTGCCCTTGACAAAGAAAACCTTGATCTTGAAGGTTACGACAGGATTCCAAGAGAAAAGGTCTGTCACGCGGACGGAAACACATGCAAAGAATCTTTCAAGGATTTACGTGGTACCTTTACTGAAGAACAAGTAAGAAAAGAAACCGAACGATGCTTAAGCTGTGGAGCGACAGTGGTTGACGAATTTTTATGCGTAGGATGCGGAGTTTGCGTAACTAAGTGTAAATTCGACGCGATAAAATTAGTTAGAAAGTATGATGTCGCGGGTGTAGAATTCGTGGATCTTAAACCAACAGTAATGAGATATATTATTAAACGTAAAATCAGAATAGCTCTAATGAAACCGATTAAAGCTATTAAAGCGATTTTTACGGGAAAATAATCTTACGTTGAACAACTCCCATTAGCCGTGCCCTAAAGGGTGCGGCTAATTTTTACTGAAAACTGCACATTTTGCAATAATTTAAATATCTGACATTATTCCTTCTATTTTCCGAAATTTTTTAAAAAATTAAAACTTTTTTTCTTAATTTCTCTTTTTTAATCGTATATATAATAGAGGGTATTTTTTCGCAAACTATACAACCCTTGATATTTTATAACTGGAGCTGTATATGATTAAAACCTCTGTTAATATCAACATAGAAAAATTGTCTCTACTAGAAAAATTTTCGGAAGTAAATGATTTGTCAGTCAATGAGGTTATTTCTATTTTGCTGCGGAAAATACTGGAAGATGGAAATTATGTTGCGAAAAAATTTTGCACAGTAAAGTATCAGGATGTTGACCCTGATAATAATTGGGATACGGTGACTGTATACTTCGAGGATGTCGATTACGAGTTTTTTACTGATATGCGGAAGTTTTTCAAGGAGTCTGTCTCCCTTCTTCTATCGAAAGCCATCGATCTTTTCCTAGACACAATCCTGTCCGAAATCGAAGAGATTTTGCTTAACTATGCAGACTCAGATTGGGATATTCGTAGGGATGATGTAGAATCGGGGGTGATTTGGACGATTTTCTGGATAAAACCAACAAAATACATTAGAAAATAGACAAATTACCGCATAATAAAAAAAAATCGTCAAAGCCTGATCAAAACGACTAGGCTTTGACGACAAAGAATTAATTAGGTATCGCACAAATTGATGATGCTGTGGTAACTTTATTCTTATCAATAGAAACGGTATTGTTTTCTTCCTGATCAAGATAATTTTCAATGAAGAAAATTGATTTCAAATTTGTATAAGGTTCAACAAAATAAACTAAACGGAAATAAGTTTCGCTAGTAGCAAACATATCCAGGACAATAAATTTATTTTTAAGATCGACTGAAAAATCTTTTAGTTTGCCGTCTACCCAGTAACCTGTATTATATAGAGCACCTTGCTGATATCCATACACAATTATTTTGCTGTCAGAAACCATGATCCTTAGACCTGTGGAATTCTTCTCTTTCGTTCCAATGGTTTTTTTCTTTCCGTTTTCCCAGTAGCAGGCGAAGGTATTTTTATCATCGG
>CAYLTM010000036.1:16514-19535 GCA_964386495.1 uncultured Leptospirales bacterium | reverse complement strand
ATATACTTTGCCGTCCGCGAAAGTTATATCGTTCGCGAAAGTATTTACAGTACCATCAGCAAGATCAATCTTCTTACCGTCTTTCCAGTAACATGCGATAGTTTTATTATTGTTTACGTAATAACCGATAAAATACATTGAGCCTTCGTGGGATTCCATTCCAACAATAACAGAATTTTCTCCGGGTAAAGTAGATTTTACACCATTTAACCAGTACACAGGCTGATTATATTCCTGACCGAGAACATGAATATCCTTATTGTTTTCTACGACTTTGTAGGCCTCCGCGAAGTATGTCCCGTCGGTAAGATATACAGGCGAATTATTTTTCCAATAGCACGCACGTAGACCTTCGCTGCCGGCGACATAGATGTCTTTACCGTTTGTTGTCATATCGTAAACTGTTGAATATTTTTCCGGATCAGACAATATATCCTTGTCAAAGTCTTTGTTTTTTTCATTGTTCCATAATACGATCTGGTTTTTTGAAAAATTGTTTTTTGTTCCGGTAATTACCACATTCGCCCCGGACATATTTATTGAGTACAACGAAGCGTTGGTAATGCCATTGCTCAGATATTGCTTATTTTCGGAATTTCTTTTGTAGAATGACATAGCACCTAAACCGTTATTTTCATAACCGATAAGATGAACGTTTCCAGAATTGTAAACTATGTCTGACACATTTCCGTTGTATGTTGGATTAGTAACATCGACTCTTGTCTTATCGGTTTTCCAGTAACCTCCGACATCTCGTGTCCCGTTTGACTGAACACCAGTTATATAAACTTCTGTGCCGTCTGCAAAAATTGACGATGACATAGCGTTGGCACTTCCATCCGACACCTGTGTCCACACGGTGTTTTTCCAGTATCCCACTAATAATTTTTTTATTGTATTGTTGAAAATGTATCCACATATATAAATATCCGATCCGACAACTGTGCTGTCAGTCATGTATGCCAATTCTGTACCGGAATGAAAATCAGTTTTTGTAAAGGTATTGTCGTTAAGTTTCCAGTAGGAATATGTGCTACCCTGAATACCAGTAATGTAGACATTTGTTCCAGAACCGTATATTCCAGTAATTCCTACAGCTGTTACACCGTCAGAGATGTTGACTTTTTCACCGTTTACCCAATAGCATGCTACTAGAATGCTGTCGTTTGCCTCGTAACCCGCGACATATAAATTTGCACCGTCATGGTAAACACCGACAATTTCGGCGTTAAATGTGCTGGATGTTAAAAGCTGAGGTTCACCACCTTCAGACCATGAGAACACCGACTGGTTTTTAGCGTCCTTTGGAACATACACACCCGCGATGTGGACTTTCCCGGCACCGACACAAATGTCTTTTCCAAAAGCACTAGAGCCTTCTATGCGTTTAACTACCTTTGTAGTGTTTTTCCAGTAGGCAAGCTGTATATACTGTTCAGTCTCAGTTGTGACAATTTCATTACCCACATGGTAAACAACGCCATCGATCACTTTGTTGTTGGAAATTGATATTGCGGATTTTCCATCAGACAACACCTGCTCACCCAAATTTTGCCAATATATTAGAGGGTTTATTACCGGGTCAGCTTCAGAGCCGCTTACTAAAACGATGTTGCCGGGTTTATCGCTGGTGTCGGTTTCACATAGGCAGCCGTTAAATGCAGAAAATAATAGAACTATTAAAACAGGGAAAAGCTTTTTCATAAGCACCTCAATTATTTTAGAAATAGTAATCTCAAACATTGTCTGATAAGGATATTTTTAAGCCAGTATAAAAAGACAATATAATATTTCAAACATAAATTTTGTGATTTCACAGGCATTTTATGATTGGAAAGAATTGACATTAGGTAAAATTCCTTTAGCTTTGCCCTCAACCCTGGCTTACCCCTGTCTGCCGACAGGCAGGCCGCCCCTTCCACCAATTTTACAAATTGAACTGACCCCCAATGGTGTACTTGAAAAGATCAGATCTGCTAAATAAATTTTGCAATATTTTGTAAATTATTCGGGAAATATTACAATAAATATTATTTTATAAAAATCTTAAGCCCCCATTGGGGGTTTGGGGGCGTGTTAAATAAATTTAAACAGACCCGAAAAATAATCCCCTTCCAACAAAACTAATTACAAATAAAATTTACTTGTTTACAAAAAATTATATTTATCGGTAAATGATAACAGCTAGATGTTACAGAAAATAAACATAAAGAGACAATTCATGAAATTATTTGAAGTTTTGAAAAACAAACCTGCGGTTATCGCGGAAATTGGAATTAATCATAATGGTGATTATAAAACCGCTGAAAGATTAATCCTTGAGGCGAAGCAGTCCGGTGCCGATGCCGTAAAATTCCAGGCAATGAACGCGGAAGCGTTTTTTTCTGTGTATACCGCATCTCTACTTAAAGATGGTCATGAAAATTCTGCAGACACCGGAGTGATAGACTTTTTTAACAAGTTGTCGTTTACGGCGGCTGAATGGAGTAATCTGAAAACCTTTTCTGATGAAATTGGTATAGAAATTTTTACCAGTGTTTTTGATGAAGAATCTCTATTACTCATGGAATCCATTGGTGTGAAACTTTACAAAATAGCTTCCTGTGATGTGACGAATACAGTTCTCATAAAAAAAGTTTTGGATACCGGTAAGCCTGTAGTAATTTCCTGCGGTATGTCGGATTACGAAGATATTAAAAGAGTCGTCGAGTTGTTGAATCATTCAAAAAATGATTATTGTCTGTTGCATTGCGTTTCTTTATATCCGCCGCGTGACGATGAAATGAATATCGCAAAAATATCTTCTATGAAAAACGATTTCGGTTGCAAAGTCGGCTTTTCCGATCATTCACAAAATATGAACGCTGTCCGCGGCGCGGTATTCCTCGGAGCCGAAATTATCGAGAAGCACTTCAAGGGTTCTGACAACGAAAATTGTGCCGACAGCTCTGTGTCTCTTGATAAATCGGATTTTGCTAACTATGTTGAAGAAATTCGTAATTGTGCGTTGTTAAAAGGTTC
>CAYLTM010000036.1:0-16504 GCA_964386495.1 uncultured Leptospirales bacterium | reverse complement strand
GGCGGATATCAACTTTCTCAAAATGAAATAAAGCTTGCCGAAACAGCGGTGAGGAGTCTTTTCGCGGCAAGAGATATTTCCGAGGGCGAAATAATCACCCCTAAAGAAATTGCCTTTAAAAGACCCGGTACCGGCATAAAAGTTTATGAAGTTGACAAAATAATAGGAAAAAAAACAATAACCAAAATCCCAAAAGATTACTTGTTGAGACGGGAGTATTTTGAATGAAAAAATTATTATTATCTGTTATATTATTGATTACCGCGGTGAACTGTCAGGTTGCCCAGCTTATCCCGGTAAAACACAATGGATATTATTCAAAAATTGAGCTTAAAATTCATATGCTCGCTACCAGTGCTATCGGTTATGATTACGGATTTGACACGCACCTCGACATAAATTATGTTTATCCTATCAGAGATATTGATCAGATAATTGAAAATATTGATTCGATAACTTACAAAGATCGCAAACCGGTAATAACGGAAGAACCTCAGCTACCCGCTAAAGATAATAAACAGCAGGCAAAATCCGGAAAACAATCTACCGCAAAAACTACTATAGCCCCTCCAGTTGAGGAAAAAGTTGTAGAACCTGTAATTGAAAATAAATTTACTGCTGAAAATCTGCCAAAGATTTCCAAAGAGCTTGAAAAGTTTTCTGATCAGGATTTGTATACCTATTATATCAAAATCTGCCGCTTAAATGAAATGATGGACTATATGCTGTGGTATTGCCAGAAACACAAACTTTGGAAAGAATACAATCAGATACGCATTAATTGGAGCGATCCCATGAAAAATTATATGGCGCTTCTCGATGCTTATTATTTGAAGAATAAAGAAAAAATATATAACGACATTCAACCTCAAAGAGAAGATATCAAAAAAAACGCGATATTATATTATCAGAAAAAATTCACAATAGTTGACGAATATAATTAATTTCCAAGCGAGTAAGAAATGGCATTATCAATAGGAATAGTCGGACTTCCAAACGTGGGGAAATCCACATTATTTAATTCTCTGACTAAAGCGCAGAACGCTATGGCGGCGAATTACCCCTTCTGTACTATCGAACCGAATAAAGCAATAGTCAATGTTCCGGACAGTCGGCTTACCAAAATTTCATCGATTGTAAATCCGAAACAAATAGTAAACGCTGTAATAGAATTTACTGACATTGCGGGTCTTGTGAAGGGTGCGTCGAAGGGTGAAGGTCTGGGCAACCAGTTTCTGTCGCATATTCGCGAAACAGCCGCTATCATACAGGTTGTCCGATGTTTTGAAAACGACAATATTATCCATGTGGAAAATTCTATTGATCCGATACGCGATATAAATATTATTAATACCGAGCTGATACTCGCCGACATACAATCACTCGAAAAAAAAATCACGCGAATCGAAAAAAACGCTAGAACCGACAAAAAAGCTGAAGCCGTGACGAACATGGCTAAAGAGCTTGTAGAACACTTGAACAACGGCAATATGGCGATTACATTTTCTAAATACGACGACGACAGTTTTGAAGAACTCATGACTGAACTTAGACTTATTACCGCGAAAAAAATAATCTACGCTGCGAATGTTGATGAAGATTCTCTAGAGGCCGATAATGATTTTGTTAAAAGACTGAGAGAATTCGCTGCTATGAATAACGCGGAAACTGTAAAAATATGTGCGAAAATTGAAGAAGAAATGATAGAAATGGCTGACGATGAAAAAATGGATTTCTTGAAATCTCTCGGTGCGGATGAAAGCGGTCTGGATCAAGTTATCAAAAAGGGATATTCACTGCTCGGACTTTCAAGTTATTTCACAGCCGGTCCAAAAGAAGTAAAAGCCTGGACGATACCGGTAGGCTCTAAAGCACCGAAGGCCGCGGCGGTAATCCACACGGATTTCGAAAAAGGATTTATCCGTGCGGAAGTAATTTCCTATAATGATTACATACAGTATAACGGAGAAGCCGGCGCACGGAATAACGGAAAACTTAGAGTAGAGGGAAAAGAATATATCGTGCAGGACGGCGATGTGATGCATTTTCTATTCAATGTGTAGGGGGCTTTATGTATAAATATGTTTTCTTGATAGATTCCGCTAAGGAAAAGGAGTTTACGGTAAAACTAATAGACCTCGGTGCTCAGAGTGTGGTATCATCATCGAAGGAAGAAAACAAAACCCAGCTTGAAGCGTATTTTACAAACCACTCAGATGTTGAGACTATCAAAAACAGTTTTCATAAAATAGAATTCTGCATAGAGATTCTTGAAGATAGTTACAAAATCTAAAAGCTGACAGTTTCCAGCGCTATTTCCATCATGTCCGTAAATGATAATTGCCGATCTTCCGCGGAAATATTTTCCCCGGTAACAAGACTATCGCTGACTGTAAGAATAGTCAAAGCCTTCGCCTTAAATTTTGCCGCTATTGTGTATAATGCTGTAGTCTCCATTTCGACGGCAAGAACACCGTAATCTGCGAAAATCTTCCACCAATCTTTGTCATCTTTATAAAACTCATCTGAAGCGAAAATATTTCCAACTTTCGGGGTGATCCCTTTATTCACAGTAATGTCTACCGCCCGCGAAAGAAGCCCATAATCGGCAGTTGGCGAATAATCGCAGCCGTTAAAACGAATCTTGTTAACAGACGAATCTGTTGAAGCGGACATAGGTATGACAATATCCCGCAGATGAATATCATTCTGCAGAGATCCGCAGGTTCCTACCCTTACAGCGGTAGTGACACCATAGAAATCAAACAACTCATTTATGTAAATGGAAAACGACGGAATACCCATGCCGGTTCCCTGAACAGATAGTCTTTTACCTTTATAGCTCCCTGTAAATCCAAGCATTCCGCGAACTTCATTATAACAATGAATATTCTCCAGATATCTTTCCGCGATATGCTTTGCCCTCAGCGGATCACCCGGCAACAGAATTGTGTCAGCTATTTCATCTTTTTTCGCGTTTATATGTAGGCTCACAATAGCCTCCTTAATAAATGGTGTCAGAGCAACATTTGTCTCTGGCACCATTTATTTGTCACTTAAAAAATTCTCAAAGAAATGCACATAATCTGAAAAGTGTTCACTGTTTTTGTTAAAAAAAGGTGCCAGAGACATTAAATAATGTCTCTGGCACCTTTTAAAGACTATTTATAGCAAAAAACACCATATTTTGAAAGGATATTTGAATGATTTCAAAAAAAACTTTTTGTAATAGACAGCAGAAATAAAAAATGATTAAAATGCTTAACATGAAGAATTACAAAAAATAAATAACGAAAAGAAAAAAATGAAAAACTATATCCTGTTATTAAACGAATCTATCAAGAAACATGTTGAATCCTTGCCGAAAAGTCAGAAAGCCCGTCTCAAGGAAAAATTCGAATTCCTTGAAAATGGTATATGGGACAGCGGACTTGTCGTAAAAAAAATTAAGGGATTATCTGGAAAAGTTGTTTTTGAAGCAAGGGTCGATAAAGGGAATCGCCTGCTTTTTACTATGGGTAAACACAAAGATTCCGCTGCGATTTATATATGGGGCATTACCAGCCATGATGATATTAATAAAAATGCCAGTGTAATAATTCCGGAGAACGCGCCGTTTCTAACATTTCAGGCAGATGACATATTCAGTAACGAAACATTTTCCTTTGATGAGCTTCCTGAAGATTCATACACTCAGGAAAATATTGAAGAAAAATGTGGTGATGATTATGGTCCTCAAAAGTGGCTGATTTTTTCTGAAGATGAACGATGCCGATTATTGGACTCTGAGAGAAAAGATCTTTCACTACCGTTGTTACTTACTGGCGATCAAGAATCTATATTGGAAAAAAAACCCCCAGTTCTATTGTCTGGAACAGCGGGCAGCGGAAAAACAACGATTTCCATATATTACCTGTTGGCTCATAATTTTAGAAATAAAAGAAAGATATATTTAACATACAGTTCGTTTTTAAAAAAGTTTTCTGAAAATCTTTACAATGGTCTAATCGTTGAATCGAATATTGCCGATGACAATTTACCGGATTTTTGTGTCTTCAAAGATCTACTCTTGAAGATTTCCGCGGGCAGCGGAAAAGTTTTTAATCCGCAGAAAGAGATCGGCTTTCATAATTTTTTACCGATGATTAATGGTTTATCATTAGCATCAAAATTTTCCGCGGAACTTCTCTGGGAGGAAATCCATTCGATCATAAAAGGTGCGAAACCGCCGATTAGTATCGCTGTATTCAAAAAGCTGTTAAACAGCTATAAAAACCGCTGTTTATCACGTTATGAAATTAGTGAGCTTAAAAACTATATATCAGATTTAAACGCTTTCGAGTTTTTCGCTAAAATTGAACATTTTCTAAAAAAGAAAACACGTTTTAAAGATATTAATCATTTAAATTCCGCTATTGATGATTCAGAATATTTATATACTCATGATGTTGAAATTGTTCTGTTAGAAATCATGGAAATTTTAAGCAAGCGTCTTAACACATTTGAATCACCCCTTTTATCATTTAATGAATATTCCTTAATCGGAAAAAAGCGTGCACCCAACTTCCTTTTTAACCGGAATGATATATACTCTATTGCTGAATGTTATCAGAACAAACTTTTTAAAGAAGATCTTTGGGACTCAGCGGATTTGGCGCGTGAAGTAATTAAAATTTTGGATAGGAAGGAGCATGGTTATATTTATGATCTGGTAGTTTGTGATGAGATTCAGGATTTCTCTGATATTGAAATGCATGTGCTCTTCCGGCTCGCGTCGGATCTGCGGAATATTGTTTTTGCGGGCGATCCGAGGCAGATAATTAATCCGAGTTCGTTTCGTTGGGAAGAGGTTAAGGATAAATTTTTTGAAAAAGGTTACAGCGTCCCTTCAGTGACAGGTCTCAATCTGAATTTCAGAAGTGTCGGGGGGATTATTAAACTGTCGAATGCCCTGCTTGATCTTAAGCAGCGAATTGTGGGACTTTCCGGCAACGAAATGAAAGAGGACTGGAAATTTTCCGGAATGATGCCAGTCGTTCTCTACGGACTTTCCGATCACGACTTTTCAAAACTCGTCAGTTTCAATGCTGGTATGGCAGTAATCACCCGAGATGAAGAGTCGAGCCGCAAAGCAAAAAAGCTTTTTAACACAGAGTTAATCTTTACTATTAATGAAGCGAAGGGTCTTGAATTTGATACCGTGGTTATCTGGCGTTTCATGAGCAATAATCAATCAGTAAAATTGTGGAAGGATATTGCCAGAGAAAATGCTGACACCACGGAGAGGCAGTCTCAAATAAAACATGAAATCAATCTGTTATATGTCGCCGTTACGCGCTGTAGAAACAACCTCGTATTTTTTGATGGTGAAAAAGTTTCTGAGTTATGGGATCTTCGGGAGATTCGTGAAAAAGCCGCAATATCATCGGACAGTAAAATTCCAGCGGAAATTTTCAGCGTAAGTTCAACTCCGAAGGAATGGGAAGATCAGGGTGATTATTTTTTTGATAGAAGGTTCTATTCCGCGGCGTTAGAATGTTTCAAAAACGCTGGTAATCAACAAAAGATTCTTTTATGTGATGCGTATAAGGATTATTACAACCAGAAATTTGATTCGGCAGGCGACATATTTTTTGAAGCTAAAGTGTTCGATAAAGCCGCTGAATGTTATGAAAAAACTAAACGTTTTTATGACGCGTATTTGTTGTGGAAAAATATCGGAAATACCGAACAGGCGGAGTTCTGCAGAATTAAACATCTTGAGACTGAAAATAATTTTGCTGAGGCGGCGGATGCATGGCAGATTCTTGGAAAAACTGATAACATGCTGGAGTGCTGCGAAAAAGGAAAGCTTTATGACAGGCTTGCTAAATATTATAAAAAATGTAAAAATTTTGAGAATACCGTGAAGTATTATGATTTAGCCGGCGATATCGATAATGCTGTAAGTTATATGATAACTAATAAAAAATTTCTTCAAGCTGCAGATTATCTTTATGAAAAAAAGAAATATTCCGACGCTTCCGTGATTTACAAAAAACTTAAAAATTTTGAAAAACTCGAACTTTGTTTAAAAAAATCTAATGATGATTATAACCTCGGAATGTTCTACGTCACCATAAAAAAAACTGATCCGGCAATCACGCATCTGAAAAACTCCATTGTCAATAATACCGTTACAAAGGATGCTATAATTATTTCTGCTGATGAAAATAACAGAAAAAAGAAATTCCAAACGGCAGCTATTCTGTACGCAGCAGCTGATGAATTTGACAAAGCTGGTGATGCTTTTATTAACTGTAATAATTTTGAGCATGCGATTGACATGTTTAGCAAAAGTTCTAACTATTATCGTTTACATGTATTATACCTTAAAAAATATGATTATTATAACGCGGCGAGGTATCTCGAACTATCAGGCAACTATGATAATTTATCACAGGTTAAGTTATATTATAAAAGATATCTTTTTCCTATCGGCAAGATGGTATCTTCACACGCGGATGTGTTGTACAAAGAGGCAACAGCATTATTGAAGAAAGGGGAGCTAGACAAAGCATATCTCCGATACAGTCTTATAAAGTATAAAGAAGGTATGAAGAGCATCATTGACCAAAGACCTTTTAATAAAAAGGGTCTGAAATTTTATATTAAGAATGTTCCCGATGTAAACCAGCTTTTCTGTGATACTAAATTATTTTCACTTGATCCAAATGAAGCCGCAAAAGTTATTATCAGCTCACCAAAAAAAATACAATTTCGAGAAATAATGAATTTTGGTGAAAAGAAAAATATAGATGTTTACGCAAAAATATTTCTATATATAAAAGATAATGTTGATGATTTAACAAAAATCGAATTAAGGGTTGCTATAAAAATTTTAATTGACTCAGAATATTATTCATCAACCGATGTTACAGAAAATATTTTGGAAGTTATGGATTATTTAAAAAGTTTCGATTCAATCTTTTTACTGAATAATAGTGTTTCGAAATATGTGAATAATAAAAACGAAAACAGCAAAGGAGAAGATAAAAAAGTTTACTTGAATTTTCTTAAACGTAAGATTGCCGAAAACAATAATTCTTTTTATAATGCTCTTTATTATTTATTTATTAATGATCTGGATAAATATAATAATGCTCTCTCAGAATTATCTGTCACTGATGATAATATTTTAATTTTTTATAAATCCAAACATAGAAAACGTGTCATAAAATACTATGTTAATCAAAAAAATGATATTCTTCAAGCCGCCTGCATTGCTGAAAAAATAGGTTTGTTTAAAAAATCTGGAAAATTATTTGTTAGATTAAACAATTTTAAAAAAGCTGCGGCTGCTTATAAAAAAGGGAAGTTATATTCTGAGGCTGCCGAGTGTTACGAAAAAATTAACAATATAAGTAGTGCCGCCATGTGTTACGAGTACTCAAAGAATTACAAAAAGGCTTTGGAACTGTATCGGATTTTAGGAAATAAGAAAAAGATAATTTCTATTACAGAAATAATTAATATAGACGATGGGCAGGAAAATTCATTGTTTAGTAAATAATACATCTGATACTATTCAACGAGCTTTTCATCACCCCTTCTGATAATTATCGCACCCATGTCGTTTAACCGGCGCATCACATTAACGATGCGCTGGCGGGCTTCCATAATATCCACCAGGCGGATAGGTCCCATCAGATCTATCGCTGTGAGAATATCTGCGGCACGGTTGTTGCTGACATTTCGCAGGATCTTGAAACGTATCTCGTCGCCGGCTCCCTTCAACGCACGCGCGATAAGCTCATCATCACCGATTTCATCAATAAGGATT
This sequence comes from uncultured Leptospirales bacterium, assembly GCA_964386495.1. GTDB lineage: Bacteria > Spirochaetota > UBA4802 > UBA4802 > JAFGJZ01 > CAYLTM01. The sequence continues at coordinate 8,682 of CAYLTM010000036.1, read as the reverse complement.
CTAATTTCTTTATTAGAAATATCAATAAGATTGTCGAAGGTGTAGATTTTGTTTCGTATTTCTACGGCTTCCTTAGGCATTTCGCTTTCAAAAAAATCCATTATGGTTTTTTCAGTCACGCCGTCGATATGGTTCAATATCTGCGCCAACTTTGAAACGCCGCCGGGCTTGTCATTGAAGGAATTATCCTGAATCATTTCATCAAACTTTTTGCGGATTTTACGCGAGATTTCCAGCACGGCTTCGGGAACAACTCTGTCCATTTTCGCGATTCTTTTCGCGACTTCGGTAGCCTTGGTTTTATCCAGCAGTTTAAAAACCTGTGCCGCCTTAGATTTTTCGATATACGATAGCACCAGCGAAATAATTTGCGGATGCTCGGAAGATATCAGCGTATTGATAATCTCCGGCTCGACCTTGTTTAAAAAATCGAATTTGCCTTCAATCTGACCTTCATCAGCTTTTTTATAAATTTCAGCGGCGCGTTTATCTCCGAAGGCACCAGACAATATTTGTTTCGCGACATTCTCTCCGCCAAAACTTGTTTTCTTGATTTTTTTGAGTTCTATTAGAAAATCCGCTAGAAGATCTTCCTTGTCCTCCGCTGAAAGTTTTTCAATTTTTGCCATTTCTGTAGTAATTTTTACTACATCCTTTTCATCGAGATGCTTAAATACAGAAACCGCTGTTTCTTTGCCCATAGCTATCAGCAAAGCGGCGGCTCTTTCAGAAGATGTCATCTCGCTTACAGGTTTCATCTATTATACAACCGTTGGAAGGGTTATTACCTTCTGAGGGCATATCTGCCCGCATTTGCCGCAGTTTGTGCAAATTGAGCTGTCAACCACAGCTAGAAAATTTGTTACCTTTATCGCGGATTCTACTAATGGGTTGTCCGCGAACACCAGCTTACAGGCTTTATTCACGCCAAGCTGGCAGCCAATACAGCCTGCCGTACAGCCCTGTTTTGTTACCGGACCCTTTTCCAAATTTCTGCACATCACATACACATCAATATTCGCGGGTTCAAGTGATATAACTTTTCGCGGACAAGCTGATACACATTTGCCGCAACCCGTACATTTGTCCTTATCCACAATCGGGATACGTCTTTCGTCGATGGTAATCGCGTAAAATGGGCAGGCTTCTATACAGTCACCCATACCTAGACAGCCGAACTCGCACATTTTGAATCCGCTATTGATTTGCGCCGCACCCGCACAGCTAATCGGACCATTATATGTAAATTTATCTTTAGCGTTTACTGTGCCGCCGTTACAGTGGATTCGGGCAATCTTCTTGACCATTGACCCCGCTTCAACACCCATTATGCATGCAATTTTTGCAACGCATTCAGAGCCGCCTGCCGGGCAAAGTGTTATGTCGGCGTTTTCTTCAACTATTTTAGATGCGTAACCGCCGCAGCCTGGAAATCCGCATGCGCCGCAGTTTGCTCCCGGAAGTGCCGTCAAAATTTCTTCAATTCTAGGATCTCTCTGAACATGGAGTTTAATTTTAGCAATTGAAAGAACCAGCCCGAAAAAAGCTCCTAAAGCGGTAATCGCGGAAACCGCGAAAATAATCGGCATAATATTATCAAACATAATAATCCCCAAAAATATTAAATAGAATTAATAATGTAAGTAGTTTCTAATGTTTAAATCCTGTAAAGAAAAAATTTCCATATAACTTCATTAATTAAATGATTAGTCGAAGTGTTGGCATACCTGTCGCCAGAAAAGGAAAGTCGTGGTTGCCAAATCAATTCCAAATAATTTGAATTATTTTGTTGAATTATTTTTCAAAAAATAATTAATGTCATTATTATCCAGTAAATGGAGATTTTTTAGAAATTTAAGAAATTTATGTCTACGAACGATAGTAAATAGGATAAAACATATAATGACATTTTTTTATAAACATCGCAGGTATGTGATTTTTTTACTGCTGATTATTATTTTCTGCAGCGATGCCTTTGCTCAAAGAAGGAAGCGTCGTGATCCTTTCGAAAAGCCTCAGTTTGGTATATGGTTCGGACCAGTCGCACCGCTGTTTGAACTTTCGGAAGAAGTGCAGAGTGCTATCGGCATTGGTGCTTACGGCAGGATAAATACTCCGTTTAAAGCTTTCAAAGTTGGACTCGACGCGTCATATCAGAATCAGACATCTCAAGGACTTGAGGAAATTCAGCTGATCCCTGTTTATGGAAACGTGATTTATAGGCTGCCGATACCATCGCCGTTGAATTTTCAGTTGAAAGCGGGTGCGGGTACCGGGCACATAACCGTCATGCCGGACGATAAATCTCAGTTTGATCCGCTTTTTATGACCGGTGCGGAAATGTCGTTTCCAGCGGGAAAGTTTGTGAATATAGGTTTAAGAATTGATTATCTTTTTCTTTACGAGAAACATCTCAAAAACGCGGAATTGAACGGGCACTTTCTTAATGTGGGTTTAATGCTGTATTTCAACATATTTTTATAATATTAAAAAGGCTTATGAAAAAATTATCAATAATATTAATTTTGTTTGTGATTACCAGCTGCAGTGGAAACGATCCGCTATTTACAGATCTTGTAGAAGAACAGCTATCCGTGGTTTTCAAAGCTACCTATGAATCTAATGATCCAAGACCATTTTTCGACGGGTGTCCAACAACGCCGGATTTTTTACGCGACAATTCTGTACAGAATGTTTTAAAAAACACTAATAACGCTCATGAAGAGGTAGCATCACCCCCAAGCGTTTTTTATGTTGATCTAGCTGAAATTAGAATGAATGACGACCGCTTTGTGAACGACAGAAAATACAGAAAAGCAAAATTGAATGATACCGATATTCTGTTCAATGGAACTGGAATCTCTTTGAAATGTAAAGATCTTGCCCCAAACTTCACATATGATATTGTTCAGCTATATTTCCGCAAGCTGATGTTTGATAACGCCGGCAGATACGATTTTGAATGGAATTATCTCGGACCGGTTAAAGGTGTTTTTGGTGTTGATGAGGTTGATGGTTATGACTTGTTGTCGCGAATGTCTCGTGCGTCAACAGACAAGGAAACTTATGATGATAACAGGATATTTCCCCTTGAGGTAAAACTTGCTAAGGGTTTCAATTTTAACAGGGACAATGAATATATTATCGAAATTCGCGTTATGGTTAAAAATTACATAAAAAGATATGAATATGTTACAACTGACGTTTATGAGAACAACGTAAGTTATTTTGGATTGTCGGATCAGATAATGCCTGTCGAACCAATCGTATCCGACACAAATTATATCGGCGGAAACGCGGTAGGTATAGCGAGAATCTACAGAAAAGGCAAGACCGCGACTGTTAGAGGGACTGCCCCAAAAAACAGATTTGTCGTTGCGGTTTACGAAAAAGACATTATCACCGATTTTATAAAAACTTCCACCATACCTCCGTTGGCAACCTGGTGTGCTGATGGGACATGGGTTATTAAAGATGTTGAAGTCGGCAACTCATACAAGTTTTATGTCTCTACCGACACACCATCCGTAAAAGACGGCAAACTGCCGGCAGGGTTTACCAGTGAAAAGGTTTTAACTTTAGAGGAAACCGACATAAATCAGGAAATCAGCTTAGACTTATAGAAACATTTTTTAAAAAAATGAAATTCCACAAAAAACTAAGTTACTTACTATTCTGTGGAGTTTCATATAACTGAACATCGGGATTATTTTTTAGAAAATATGACATATTCCATGAACTCTGAAAAAACAAAACATGTCTGCCGGATTCATCCGTGCCGTAACCGGAATTGAACGGTAATTTATCTTTAAGCGAATCACCCGAAATTCCGTCGCCGATCCATCTTAGAACTTCCCATTGCTTCATTTCAAGATTAGTCTCAACACCGTATTCGTCACGCATTCTGTACTGGAGAACTTCGAACTGCAGCGGACCAACCGCGCCAAGCAGCGGCATATTAGATCTATCCTTTGTATAAAATGCCTGTACAATATGTTCCGCAAGAAGATGATCGAGACCTTTTTTAAAGGACTTATAATCAGCGGTTGTCATATTGTTAATATAGGCGAAACATTCTGGTGCGAATCGCGGAATCTCGTTATAAGCCAGTGAAGGATCAGCGCTGATAGTGTCGCCGATGCTGAAATCAGCGTTTGTAACAAACCCAAGAATATCCCCGGGATAGGCTTCGTTAAGAGTCTCTCTTTCCCGTCCGAAAACATTATGAGAATTTGACAGACGCACTTCCTTTTTACTGCGGGTATTATAAACAACCATATCCCGTGTAAATTTTCCGGAACATATTCTAGCGAAAACCATTTTGTCACGGTGCTGAGGATTCATGTTAGTCTGAATTTTAAAGATAAATCCTGAAAAACCGGATTCCAGCGGAACAGTCACACCGTCAATGAGTCTTGGTGTCGGCGGACAGGAATACTCTATAAAACCTTTCAGCATCAGCTCAACACCGAAATTGTTTACAGCACTTCCAAAAAATACCGGCATAGTTCTGCCCTCTAAAACAGCTTTTTCATCAAAAATTCCTTGTGCGATATCGAGCATTTCCAGCTCTTCGATAATTTCTTTGTAAGAATATTCGCTGAGAACTTCTTTAATAAAGGGATCCGTAATGCTGTGGATTGACACGGGTGCTTTATACGCCCCGCCCGGGACCCTTTCAAAAAGATGGACTTCTTTTTTTAACCTGTCATAGACACCTTTAAACGATGGTCCATTGTCGAGCGGCCAGTTAACAGGGTAGGCGTGGGTTTTTAGAACCTTTTCAAGCTGGTCGAGAAGTTCAAGCGGTGCCATAGCCGGACGATCCATCTTATTCATAAATACAAATATTGGAATATCTCTTTTACGGCAAATTTCGAAAAGTTTTAAAGTTTGACTCTCAATACCTTTTCCGGCATCGATAACCATAATTACCGCGTCAACGGCGATTAATACTCTATATGTATCTTCGGAAAAATCTTTGTGTCCTGGAGTATCCAGCAGATTAAGTTTATATCCGTCATATTCAAACTGCAGAACCGTCGAAGATATCGATATTCCTCGTTTTTTCTCAAGTTCCATCCAGTCGGATGATGTTTCCCGCTGTTTTTTCTTCGCGGTTACAGAACCTGCAAGTTCAAGTGCGCCGCCGTACAACAGAAGTTTTTCAGTAAGTGTCGTTTTTCCCGCGTCCGGATGTGAAATTATTGCAAAAGTGCGTCTTCTTTTTATCTGGTTTTTGATAGTGAATTCCTCAACATTGAATAGATTATGACATTTTCAAATATTAAGCTATTTTTGTCAAAAATAATTACCGGTTATTAAATTGTTACCGAAAGGTCTCTGACACCTTTATTATCAATGAGACATAATTATGTAAATAAACTTCTCTGACACCATTTAAAACCATTTAGACGCGACGGGGGATTATGAATTAAGCGACATAATTCATAATCCCCAATTAAGATTTATATGATAGTGTTTAAAATTAGAAATTTACAGTAGATTTTCGATGAATTTAACAAACTTTTTTTCCGGCATCAGTTCATGGGTTTTGAATTTGCCGTTATAATAAATACCAAGAGTACCGAAAGGACTGCCGAATTTTTGAGCATCCTGATAATTAGAAATTTTAATAATTTTACTAGGAATAACAGCCTTATTATTGAACTTCAATGATAGCAGCTCAAAATAAGGGTCAGCAGTATCTGACACTGAAAAACCGTTTTTTATGAAAAATTTTTTATCTGTTAAAAACGGCATAACCTTCGAACTGCTGACTACGACAACACCATCCATTTTCTGAGATTTCGCGTCACGGATACAATCATCCACTAGCATAGTGGATAAGCCCTTACCCTTGTACTGACCGGATACCCACAGACAATTGATCGTCATGAAGTTATGTCCGGTAATAGGTTTCCAGACCTTTTCCACAGGCATATATTCAATAAAGACTTTACCCCTCGCGTCTAAACGTTTGAAAACCAGACCATCATCGAAAGCGTTACGCATCCAAAGCTTTTTTGACTTGGATCTCTCAGCGTTCTTTTTGTCATTGCCAATTGCACAGCAAATATGCTCAGTCTCAATGTTGTTTTTATCAATCGTAATAATTTTCACAGATATTCTCCATTATTTTTCGGAAAACTAATATAGGTCAAATTTCAAAGCGTTTTTCATTTTATTGAAAATTTCAGTGTTTTCATAATGACCACGAAAAAGTTCTGATGATGGACCTTCCGCGTAAACAGGCACTGAAACTGCCGTATGACCGCTGCTTGAAAAATTCAAAACAACTTTATTGTTTTTCATATCGCCGCCGACTATTGTAATACCGCCGGTTTCGTGGTCAGCCGTAACAATTATCAGCGTCTCTGGATGTTCCTGATAAAACTCAAGAGCGGCACCAACGGCCTTATCCATATCGAGAATTTCTGATAGCAAATATTCGGCATCATTTTTGTGTCCGGCAAAATCAATATGTGAACCCTCCACCATTAGAAAAAATCCTTTAGGATTTTTTGATAAAAGCTGTAAGGATTTTCGTGTAGCGATTTCCAGCAGATTTCCACGCGATTTAGCAGGCGGATTATCCTTCAGACTTGTAAAGCAGGCGACGAGAGATTCTTCACCGGTAATAGAATCAACATTATCGTAAATATTATAACCTTTAACTGATAGCTCTTTAGATAAATCACGTTTGTCTTTTCTATCGATAAAATATTTCCGACCACCGCCGATGAAAATATCTATCTTAGTTTTAAGAAAATACTCAGCGATCTTTTCGTGATTATCTCTGGACGTTGTGTGTGCAATGAAGGATGCCGGAGTCGCGTGTGTTATCGTGCTAGTAGCGATTAATCCTGTTGATAATCCACGTGCTTCAGCAAGCTCGAGAATTGTGATTAACGACTTACCAGTAGCATCAACACCGATATATTTATTTTTAGTTTTCTTTCCAGCAGCAATCGCTGATCCACCAGCGGCAGAATCAGTAATAAAATTATTGGAAGAATGTGTTTTAGAGAAACCAAAATTTGAAAGACCCGCAATATTAAGTTTGCCGTTATTAACAAGCATTGCCGCATATAATGCCGTCTGCCCCATACCATCACCGATGAAAAGTATAATGTTTTTTGGAGACTCAATATTTTGAAAAATTAAATTTTCTATAACCGGATGCGGATGATGATTAACGTAAATTGTATTTTGATTAAAACAACAGAAGTATACAAGACAAGTAGTCAATATTGATGCAATTAATGTTAATGATGTAAATTTTTTCATTTAGCCTCGTGTATTATAGCAACCACTACAGATTATTTGTTTAATATTATTTGAAATATTTATCGTATATTTTTTGAGTCTCGCCGCTCTTTTTCAAATCTGCCAAAGCTACCATAAACTCATATGCTTTTGAATCCGGGCTAATGATTGCTTTATTATCAGACACTACCTCCGCCTGATTAGAATTTACGGAAGATGACGTTTCAGTAATAGCCTTTTGATTATTTTCTCCAGCGGGATCTTTTTGCGAACAGGAAAATAAATTATTAATAAGTGGTAAAAGAATAATTAATTTATACATGGGAAAACCACCTCAAATGTTTTCCATATTGTGTAATATTTGATTGATTATGTCAACACTTTTGTAAATTAATTAAATATATATAATCTACTTGTGTATAAACCTGTGGTAAAAACTCGCAAGCCGTCGTATGTAGCAGCAAAAAATCAAAAAAACTATAAATAAAAGTGACAGAGAAGTTACTTAGTTTTGTTGAACATATATAACAGTTTATTATTTCCTGGAGGAATTTATGAAAATGAGATTTTTAGTATTTTCGGTATTTGCATTAGTAGTGTTATCGGCATCAACAGTATTTGCTCAATCGGCTCCAATGGAGTTGCAGATTTATTTCTCGGGCGGCGATTTTATGAATTTCGCTAAACCAGATGATTTAAACAAGTTTTTAAAGAGAAACAATCTTGTGCAATTGTCTGATAATACAAATAGTCTGGCATTTGGTTCAGGGTTAAGATTTTTCTATAATGATTTCATGGTTGGTCTCGAAGGCACATCCTATGACTGGGAAGATGGCAAAAGTAAGGGTGATTACAAAGTATCATACAGCTCTGGCACCGGTTCTTTGGATTTCGGTTATGCTTTAGTACGTCTCGGATCCTTTAAATTGATTCCAATAATTGGTATCGGCGGTTATGGGGTTGATTATGACATTTATAATAAAAACAGGGTGACATTCGATAAAATGCTCCGTGATCCTGGTAGAGGAAGTGGTTTTTCAGGCGGTGGGGCGATGTTGCGTGGTGGATTAAACGCGCAGTATGTTCATAAATTTTTTGACTGGGGCGGTTTGCTTATCGGTGCCGGAGCAACTTACAACAAATCTGTTTATAAAACATACTGGTATGAAACTGGCGGTCATGGTCGCGATGGTCATGGAGGTGATGATGGCAACGATTTAGAATTAAAGAACGGTCCAGACTATAAACTCTCTGCTGTGGATATGAAGGTTGATCTTGGGTGGGCTTTTACTTTTTAAAAAAGATCTTAAGGTGCCAGAGACCTTTCGCAAAACGCGAAAATAATCGCACCATTTTAGTGGATGCTGCAAATTATAATAACGCCAATGATGTAATAATCTAAATGGTTGATTA
>CAYLTM010000035.1:4047-26816 GCA_964386495.1 uncultured Leptospirales bacterium | reverse complement strand
GGGAATCCGTTCGTTTCGATAAGATTGCTCCGCAATCACTCAACGACCGGATTGTTGTATTAATTCAATACAATAGTCCGGTCATTGAGTGACAGCCGACAGGCTGTTGTATCGAAATGCCGGATACAACTCAGTCTGGTCTTTGAGTGGTGCGTTAGCCCTGTACCGAAATGACCGGACTGTATCGATGCGACTAACACTAACACCAACACAATCACAACTTCACAACTTTACAACTTTACAAACATTACAAACTCTATAAACTCTATAAACTCTATAAACTCTATAAACTTTACAAACTTTACAAACTTTACAACTTTACAACTTTACAAACTCTATAAACTTTACAAACTTTACAAACTTTACAAACTTTATGAACTTTATGAACTTTATGAACTCTACAAACTTTCTACTTCTCTCTAACACAATCCTTCAATAGAAATAAGTGGATAGGTAAATCGCGCCGTAACCAGCATATTTCGGGTAATTATTGTCTCCTCTAAAATATTTATGAACGACAACATCCGCGTTTATTCTAAAATAAAATGATGAAGCTAATCTAACATCGTAACCATTACCAATAGTTATACCGGCACCATGAGCATTAGCTTCTGCAGCAACTTCATCACTGCCATTATCAGCTTCTACTCTTATTATGTAATTTGAATAGCTCAGACCTATTTGATAAAAAAATCCGAAATCCTGTTTCATTGGAAATACAGTTGCCAGCAAACCTAAATTATTCATTTGTTGTATACCATAAACGGTAACGGAATTACCTTCATCGATGCTACCACTTTGACGGATAAATGAAAACATAGGTCCAACATGAAGATATTCATTAATTACCGGACCAGTACTCACCTTGAATGCTGCTGGAATCAAGACATTGTCAAAATATTCAAGATTCTCGTTTAATGTTACAAATTCCGGTTCAATTTTGTAACCGCCATACCCTGAACCTAACCCAAGACCAAAATAAAACACTGAGTTTTTTGCCGATGTTTGTGCGATTGCCGAATGACTAATTAGTATAAAAGCTATCAACATTATAAATTTTTTCATAAAACACTCACTTTAAATTTGAGAAAAAGATAAGCCCACTATAGTTATCAGAATCAATCAAAGAAACAACTAAAACATTTCCCGATTTGTCTAAACAAGATGAAATTGAATTACTATCATAATTGATTAAATTAGCCAAAGGGAAAGATATTGTTTTAACATTTTCATTTGTAGCAATATTATATGACGCAGCAATATTATTATGAATCACATACAGATAAGAATTATCATTAGAAAAAATCATCTCATAAAGAGTTGAACCTACCATATTGATTTTTTTTGCTAAAGTAAAGTCCGACTGATTATACAATGAAACTGATTTTGTACTATAACTGTACATATTGTTTGCGGTTATATATTGCTGGTTTGTAATCGGGCAATCCGTATAGGAATTTGAAATGGATATTGTTTTATCATTAACCGGAGAATCTGACGCTACAGTATATCTATACATACCATCAGATGTCAAACCATACAAATATTTGGTTGAATTAAATATTTCTGATTTTAATGATTTGAATTCTTTTAAAGTTCCCGCATCACTTTTAATAATATAATCCGATTTTGCTATTATTGAAAGCTTAGCCGCACTTTTAATTCCTACAAATATTCTATCGTCATCAACGGCCAGGCATTTTCCATAATTTGTACTTATAACAGAGATGGTCCCGGGTGATGACAAAGTATTAGAAGAAAGATCAAACATATAGATTTTATTATCAGACTCGCTGATAATATACAATTTATTATTGCTGGAACTATATTTCATATCACTTGGATTCGTTATTGATGCACTATAAGATGATTCTATCACTTTTTGAACAGTATTAATTTTGACAATTTTAGAATAGTCTATGTCATATCCATAAACAATATTATCTTCACCTGATTTACATAAAAATTTTATTTTGCCGTAATTTGTTGTTTTAAACTCAATAGTTGTTGGCTCAGATTCCATTTTAGTGGTAATAGTTCTACTGCCACCATTCATATTCAAAATGTTTTTATTTTCTTTTAAATAGTAATACTTAGTAATAAATTTATAATTTGTGTTAGACATTAAACTTTTAAAACTAAAATCAAAGCTGCTGGAAGATGATGAATTATTTGATGAATAAGAGGTAACTAATACATCTCCCGGCATCTTATATAATTTTGTTTCCAAGGTATAAGTATTCGGAGTACTCAGATAAAAGTTTTTTTCAATTACGAAGCCAACGGCATTATTCGATGGTCCGCATATTGAAACATTTGAAGCCGGAAGTTTGCTACTTTCAAACAAGATACTCTGACTATTACTTGAAAAAGAGGGATAACTATCTTCATCATTAATACTGGCACTCAAATTAAAAGTGTAATTATATTTGTGTAGTGGATTGTCTATCACAAAAGCGCAATTATTATCAAGTGTAACATCATATTGTCCGTCATTACCACTGCTTATATAAGAACCATAAAGTGAATCACTAACAGTGTTTTTATATTGAATATTGATTGTATACTTTATATCATATTTTCCAAAATCTTCATGCTTCCAATAAAGATAAATCTTATCATTTTTGACAACTGGTGTTAATAGTTCAGGTGCATCAGTTTTTTTCATTTCACCACCAGAAGTATCTTCATACCACGCGAAATTTTCAGCATCACTATCCGGAATAATCATTGGATCACATGCTGAAAAGAACATTACCGAAATGAAACATATCACAGAAAATATAATTTTTCTCATTTGATTTTCCAATTTTATAATTTTTTCACTTAAAAGTAATTTGTGTTTTTTTCGAAATTGATCTGCAATCGTATTTAGATTTTGGTTTATTTTCATACTGGCTGCCATCAGTTAATATAACACAGAAACTTTTTATATCGGAAAAGGATTTTCCTTCATAATAATACAATTCATTTGCTATCAAATTTACCTGATTATTAGTATTATCAGTAAATAATCCCGCACCGCCATTTATAATATAACTAAACTTTTTTAAGTCATAACTTCTGAAAACATCTTTTGTTTCCGCAACAAATTTCCCATTAGCATCAAAAAAGACCAGTAATCCGCTATAGGTTCTAACATCATCGGTTTTAAAACTAAAGCTTAAAGTTTGTGCCGCAGTCGTTATGATACCAATAGGTTCCTGAGCTTTTTTAATCATACTAACATATTGTGAGGAGTAAATTGGATGGGTTAACATAGGATTAGAATCCGAACAAGCGACTTTATAATCTTTTACGGTTGCATCAGCAGGAGCGGGAACTGTAAAATTATATTTTATTTCCTTCCCATCACTAAGTTCTATAACAAAATTATAATCTCCAATATATATAGCATCCGCAATAAATGTCCACAAGTAACTGCAGTATAATATTTTCTCGTCATCATCAAAACTATCTGAACTAATTTTATCAGAAAACCACTTTATTCCAGATTCACTGGCAGTTATCTCTACACTTGAAATATCTTTATACGAAATATCATTATTAAAATATATTTCAAAAGATATACTGCAGTCATTAGGCATTGCATCTGCAACCCAAAATGAGCGGTCAATGTTGTTAAGAAACCAGCCGATTTTTTTTATCTCTGGTTGATCCGAAGTGCTGTCTTTATCGCAAGCTGGTGAAAAAAATAGCAATGTTAGAATAAATATAATTATCTTTTTCAAATATTTCTCCATTATTAGTAAGAATCAGTCAATATAATATAATGTTAACTTGTAACAGAAAAATTGAATATAAATTTTTGGAAAAAATAAATAGTCATTAATGTCAATAATAGCTAAATAAATAAAACTACTCATTATACGCGAATAATGAAAAACTGAGAAAATATGTCAAATCAAATTTTTGAGAAAACGCTGCTAAATCATTCAAAATTCTGCAGAACATAAATTTCAGGGGAATTGTTAAATTGGTACAAAGGTTTATCGTCATCATTTTCGCCGATGTAAACATAATCAATAATCGTTTCATTTTCCGATTCGTTCGAAATTTCAGTAATAAACTGAGCGGGATTATAAACTTGATCATAAGAGCCGGTTGTGAGTTTGATTTTTTCCTTACCGGTGATGGTAACCGCAAGCTTGTTAGTAACATCATCAAAACCATCGGAATCAACCATAAACTGTCGCCAGTTGCCTTTCATAACATCCCTGCGCAAAACTACGCCTTCGGGATAACCGCTATAGGAAATTGAAACATTGTAATCACTAGAGTTGTCTGAGTATTCTATTTTAGGGTTTTCACCAGTACTGGAATTTTTATGGGGATTATTAAACTCAGCAGTGGTCTTATATTCGGTAGTGCAGGAAAAGGTCGTGTCTTTTTTAAAAATGCATGTGTCGGTTTTAGTCACTACAGCATTTTTTACAATAGTAATTGTGTTGGTATTATTTCCAGTGTTGAAGGTGTTCGTAGTTTTTTCAACATACACAGCCATATCATCGATCGCGATAAAGGTTTTATCCTCAAAATCCAAATTTTGAGCACCGGATGGCCCGCCGGAAACATCAGTACTATTACAGCCGATTTCCAACATCAATATTGTCGAAAACAAAAATATTAGATATTTTTTCATTAGTTTTTCTCCTTATCAATGTTGTTCCATATAAGTTTTATCATTTTTGCTGATTTGTTGAATTTTTGCAAGAACTATTTGTCTCTGGCACCATTAATATTGCTTGAATGTGACATAATTGACCTCTGACACCTTTTTTTAAGGTCTCTGGCACCATTATTTTTACAAAATTTGCAGAAAATCACGACCGTTCTTAGCGGGAAGGTCGAATAAGAGTAACGAATGTACTAAAATACAATTGTTGAATAACAAATAGCGGAGGAATTTATGAGAAAGTTGCTTTTAGGAATATTGCTGATTACTTTGTCGGCGATTGATATCAGCGCGGCTGGAAATTTTATGGATGTTCATGGCGCGGGCGCTCAACGAAGCGATCCGAAAACCGGCGATCCAAAGGATTACCCAAGTGGTCATGGTCCCCAGGGAGATGTAATCAGAATCTTTAATTATGTACGGCCTGTCAGAGGAGTTTCCAGCAGAAAAAATTCTTATGCGGTTGTCGACACGAATCAAACCGAATGTTTTGACAATAGCAAAGTAATCACCCCGCCGTCTAAGGGAGCGCCTTTTTTTGGACAGGACGCACAGTATAAAGGGAATTCGCCGGATTATTCTGACAACGGCGACGGGACAATTACTGATAATAATACCGGTTTGATTTGGCAGAAGGATCCCGGCGATAAGATGTCTTATGATGAAGCGGTGTCCGGTGCTAAGGCTTTCGAGCTTGCCGGGCAAAAGGACTGGCGGCTGCCTACTATCAAAGAACTCTATTCGCTGATAGATTTTAACGGTACCGATCCGTCGAAGGTTCAGAAGTCTCTGAAACCGTTTATAAATATCAAGTATTTCGTATTTTCCTATGGTGATGAGATAATTGGTGACAGAGTAATTGATTCGCAGTTCGCTTCATCAACAATTTATAAAAGCACTACTATGGGCGGTAATAAAACTATGTTCGGCGTAAATTTCGCTGATGGCCGAATTAAGGGTTATCCTACCGGCAATGCTGGTCCAAAAGGCACCAAAAAATATTTCGTCCTTTATGTGCGCGGTAACAAAAATTACGGCAAAAACGATTTTGTCGATAACGGCGAAACTGTAACAGACAACGCGACAGGTCTTATGTGGGCGAAAAATGACAGCGGCTCCGGAATGAATTGGAAGGATGCGCTCGCGTGGATTCAGCAAATGAATAATGAGAAATATCTTGGATATTCTGACTGGCGGCTTCCTGATGTTAAAGAACTTCAAAGTATTGTTGATTACTCCCGCTCTCCAAAAAGCAGCAAGTCCGCTGCTATCGATCCCGTTTTTAAATGCACATCGATAACTAATGAAGGCGGCTTCCCGGACTTTCCTTTCTACTGGTCCAGCACTACTCATAAAAACTCTGCCGGCTCGGCTTCTCAGGCCGCCTATGTAGCTTTTGGAGAAGCTTCAGGATTTTTCTCTCCTGGCGGCGGCTTTGTCGGTTCAGACAAACCCAAATTTCCTCCAATGGGTCCAAAAGGTCTGAAACCTTGACATTTTACACAGATGTACACTTTTTTTACAAATAAATGGTGCCAGAGATGTTTACCCATTTAAATTCCGTGAAAATCCGTTTAACCTGAATATCATTTTTTTGATTTTCCAGCAAATAATGAGTAATTACGAAGGTGAGAATTATTTTTCGGGTTTATGTTTATTAATAGCTACAAGCCCCCAACCCCCGAACGTAGCTTTGGACTTTGATGAGAAAATATTTATTGTGTTTTTTTGGGAAAAAAGAATGGTGTTGAAGTACATACGAATTGTTGATCTTTTATACCCGAAATAAAATTCACATCCAATTACGTAGGCAGCTTATGCGAGTAAAAACACTTGACAGTTATCAGTCATTTTTTCTTATAACTAATTAGTGATGGTGAATATTTGCAATTTTGGTTTTTTAGAAAATCGAGTAATCACCAATAACAAATTTGAAATTACATATATTTTACGAGGATTTTATGAAAAAATTTATAGATACAAAAGTTTATGTATGGTGGATGTCAGCTTCGTTTGTACTAGCAGTTATCTGCGGCGCGATAGCATCATATTCAATGTACCATGTTGAACCTAAAATTCAGGCACTGCTTGATGAAGGCGAAATAATGTATAACGATATTCAGAAATCCGAAGATAAAATCAAAACTGAAGCGGAAGTCAGCGAACTATATACCAAGGCATATGTGTTATTACGCGATCCGCAAATATTCGCGCGATATGAGTATTATGATAGTGAAGCCGCGCCTATAAAACAGATACTTGTGAAATTTGACAAAATTGTCGCGGACGGAAAAAAAATTCAGCCGGATCATAAACTCTATCTTGATGTGCTTTATAAAAGAAGATTACAGGGGTCGAAATTAACTTTCAGTTCTATGATATTTTTTCTATCATTAACTGCACTTGCGGGAGTATTCCTGATTATTGAGAAAGTTAAAACGAAAAATTTTTAATATATAATGCAGAATATTACTTCCGAGATAGCGAAAATATTTAATAACTGCGGTATTCATTTAAAAAGCGCCGAGCTCTCGGCGTTTTCTTATTTTTATGAAATGCTGGAAAAATACAACGACGAGTATGATTTATCCAGAATCAAAAAATTCGATGACATGATTATCAAACACTTCGTGGATTCTATCTTCCCTATAGATTATTATCAGCTCAAGTCGCCCCTTATTGATATCGGTACCGGTGCCGGTTTTCCGGGATTACCGATAAAGATTCTTAAACCGGATTTGGAAATTATCCTTGCTGAACCTAAAAAGAGCAGGGTCGTTTTTATGGAGAAAATAATCACCGGACTGAATTTGAAAAACGTTACTGTCTATCCCCATATTGTAAATAATAAAACCGATCTGAAGGTCAACTCGGTAATCACTCGGGCATTCAGTTCGATCGATCAAACATTGGATATCGTCAGGGACTTTCTTCCTGTGGGGGGATTAGTAAACTTCATGAAGGGTCCGCAGGCTGACAAGGATTCTTCACAGATGTCTGATATAAACAAGTCATGTTTTTCTTTAATTAATCAGAAGGAGTATTGTCTGCCGACGACGCATCACAGCCGGTCATTGCTGGTTTATAAAAAGGAAAAAGGCTCCGTTATAAAGTATTACAATATTCAGAAAAATCTGGAGAATAAAGCGGTGGTTATCGAATCGTCATCGAATGAAAAATATAAGCTGCTGAAGAAAATCGCCGCTAACAATAAAAAAACCGGCAAAACAATTGTGTCGGGTATAAAAATTATCAGAGATTTATATAAGAGTTTGCCTGATAAGTGCGGTGAAATAATCATTTTTGATAATTTTAAAAGCAATGATGATGCTTTCAATGACATTGTCGCAGATTTTGAAAAACGTAATAATGTCATAATTCTGAAGAAGGGGCTTTTCAACGAGTTGGATACTTCCAACAATGATATGCCGCTCATGACCGTTGATGTTCCAGAAATTCCGCTGCTCGATAAGAATTGTCTGCGGTCGAGATTTCTGATGATCCCTTTTCAGGATCCCGCGAATGTTGGAAGCGTTATTCGTAGCGCGCTGGCGTTTGGTATAAATGATATAATTCTTTTAGAGGAATGCGCGAATCCGTATCATTCAAAAAGTGTCAGGTCGTCCGGCGGCGCGGTGTTCTGCATGAATTTTTTTAAAGGTCCATCAATTAACGATCTGGAACTTTTACAGAAAAATATTGAAATAATTTCCATCGATAAATCCGGCAAAAACTTGAAGGATTTCAATTTTCCTGAACATTTTATTCTGCTGCCGGGTCTTGAAGGTCAGGGGCTGCCGGAACATTTGAAAAAACAATCCGTCAGTATTAAAATCGACGGCCGTGTTGAGTCGTTGAACGCTTCAGTCGCGGTGTCCATTATTCTGCATCATTTAGCCGATAAAGTGTAATCAACCTTTTAACAATTATTGAGAATTGATTACAAACTTTTTATTTTTTAGATATACCGCGATGATTTCACTGATTATAATAAACACCGGCAGCGTAATGAGCGTCCGCAGCAAAGAAAATTTTAAACCTAGAAAACTAATTTCAAACGCAAGCATGGGAATTTTTATTGTAGAAAATGCTCCAAGGTAGATGAAAACATTTCTTATACTGCAGCCCTTTTTCCACAGGATATAGGCAACGGGAAATGCTCCATAAAGAGGACCAGCCTGCAGCATGGCGAGAAGTATAACAAAAAGCAGCCCCTTTATGCCGGAGTCATCACCAATATGTTTCTGAACCTTTTCTTTGGAAACCCATACATCAAATAAACCAATCAGAATAAACATCAATGGTAAAAATATTATCATGTCGATCGTAAAATCCGTGAAAATCTTAGCAATATCGCCAGCGGGTTTATAATCGATAATAGCACCAATTGATAAAAAGATAATGAACAATATGACCGCGATATATTTTTTGATGATAATTTTCATAAAACGAACCCCATGATAACACCGATAATAATCGCCCCGATAAAACTTAAAACATTTCTAATAACCGCTACCCTGAAACCGAAATATTTAATTTCTACCGGAAGAGTCAATATGCCGACCATCATCAAGGTTGTTAAAAATATTGAAATGATTTTGTACGAGATGCCGTATTTCAGCAATACCGATCCGAGAGGAAACGCGATGAAGCCGGGTATCAACGCTATTGAACCGAGCATAGCGGCTATTATCATTCCGGTTATCCCTGAATTTTCTCCAAGGTTTTGTATGATGACTTCCTTTGGGAAAATATAGATAATCACGCTGACAATTATCAGAACGGTTAATAGAGTCGGCAGTAAATTCACGAACATTTTTATTCCACGTGTTACGCCACGTTTGGTTTTTACCGGATCTTTAATAATGGAGATTATTAATGCCGCAACGGTGATTATCGTGATAAACATGGTTTCTTTCATAAGTAGTCTTAGCCTGTTTTGACACATATGTGTCAAATAATTTTTACGTTATCACATATGTGATTTTCCAAGCGCAAGATTCGCCATGCTGGCGGCTACCGTTCCTACTTTGGTTGAGCAAAAATTTTTCGAGTCCGGAAATTCTGTACCGTCGCCGACTACATATACATTTTCCGCAATATTTCTGACTGAGATATTTCCTAAAAAATGTCCCGCGACACCATTTGAAGATATTATTATTTTACCGGTATTTGCAAGTTCATTAATTAACATGGTTTTGTTAGAAGCCAGATCAAACCCTTCAATAACACATTGACAATTAAAAAAGATTTCTTCAACATTCTGATGGTTTATTATTTCATGGACTTTATGAATTACCACATCGGAATTTATTCGTTTAAGATTTATTTCAAGAGCATCGGTTTTCAACAATCCTATTTGATCAAAAAAATAGAACTGTCTTTCAAGGTTGGATTTTTCAACTCTATCGTAGTCCGCGATGACCAATGATATGACACCCTCGCGAACGAGATGCATCGCGGCATTGCTGCCGATTCCGCCTAATCCTGCAATACCGAAAGTAATCATCAGCCGCCATCCGTAAATTCCGCGATATACAAATTATCGTTATCGTTCAATTTTAGAAGGCTCCATGACGACTTCTGTATAATTCTGGAATTCAGAGAAACTATAATATTCGAAGACAAATATCCTCTTTCGATTATTAAATCGGATAATAATTCGCTGGATGTTATATGTACAGTTCCATTAATTTGTAAAGTTATCATAATGTATAATAGGATTGAATACCCTTTTTTTTTGCAAGCATATAAAATAATGGTGTCAGAGCAGTTTTTAAAAGGTGTCAGAGCAGTTTCAAAAGGTGTCAGAGCAGTTTTGAGACCGGTTTTTTCAGTCGAAATATTGATCGAATTATGTGAAAATAAGAAAAAATAAAAAATATACTTTACTAAAAATATAATATAGATAAAAATATAACGTGGGGTAAACATATGGGAAAAGTAAAAGTCTATATTGTTGAAGATGAACGTATAATCGCACTCGACCTCTCATCTACCTTGAAAAAAAACGGTTATGAAATCTCAGGAATGTCCGCTTCCGGAGAACGGGCTTTGGTGGATATTGCCGCTGACAAACCTGACATAATCATTATGGATATTTTTTTAGAGGGGATTATGGACGGTATTGAAACCGCCATGCATATCAAAAAAAACTTTAATATCCCGGTTATCTATTATACATCAAATAACGACATTGATACCCTCAACAAAATTAAACAAACAACTCCCTATGGATATATCATCAAACCGTTTGATGAAAAATCTGTAATATTTACTATCGAAACTGCCATGATCCGCCACTCCTACGAAAAAAAGGTTGAAGACAACAAAAACCTTATGCTTGCAATAATGAACAGCACGACGGACGGTCTTATCGCTATTAATAACGCGATGGATATTCTGATGATTAATAATTCAGCAAATAATCTCACTGGCAATTCTAACATGGGCTTCATTGGTGAAAAAATTTTTGATTATCTTGAAACCAAAATTGATTACACCGAATATCTTTTAGAAGTATTCAACAGCGGTGAGAAAATTGTTAACAAAGAAACCATGCTTATTAACAGAAAGGACAGTTCAGAAAAACTTATATCATTGAGCATTTTTCCGATATTTTCGGGAACAGGCGAAAACACTTTTGTTGAAAATGCCACAATTCTTTTAAGAGATATAAGCATTGAAAAGTTTGTGGAAAACGAAAGAATGAAATCCCAGAAACTGGACGCTTTGAGTATTCTCGCGGGCGGGATCGCGCATGATTTTAATAATCTGCTGACTGTAATTCTCGGAAATACATCAATCGCGAAAATGAGCGACATGAATATTTCTAAAGAGGATTTATTGGTTTTTGATGAAATCGAGAAAGCCTCTTACCGTGCACGAAGTTTAACCCAACAGCTGCTAACCTTTTCGAAGGGTGGTATTCCTGTAAAGAAGACCGCATCTATAGCGGATTTGTTAAATGAAGCTGTTACTTTTATTCTTAGCGGGTCAAAAGTTAAAGCGAATTTTCATATCGACAGTAATTTAAGTTATGCTGAAATCGATGAGGGACAAATTTATCAGGTTTTTCAAAACTTGACTATTAATGCTGTTCAGTCAATGCCGTCCGGCGGCTGGTTAACGGTCGGTGCGGAAAATTATTCGGTAATGGCTGATAATCAGCTAAACCTTAAAAAAGGGAAGTACGTGAAAATTTCAATATCTGATGTCGGCGATGGAATACCTAAGGAAATCATCAATAAAATTTTTGATCCGTATTTTACTACGAAAAAAGCTGGTTCGGGTCTCGGTCTCGCGGTATCGTATTCTATAGTAAAAAATCATTCAGGCATGCTAACTGTTGATTCTGAATTTGGGAAAGGTACTACTTTTAATATTTATCTTCCTTCCTCCGACAAAACACCGGATATGATTGAAATCGACAACGAGGAATTTGTCGGTAAAGGTTGCGTAATAGTTGTTGATGATCAGATTCCTATTCGCGAACTTGCAAAAAAGATGCTCGAAAAACTTCATTTCACAGTACTGGCGTTTTCGGACTCAAAAAACGCGATAGAAACGTACAAGAAAATGTTTGATGAGAAGCGTGAAGTTTACGCGGTAATTTTAGACTTAACTATGCCAGCGGATATCGGAGGCATCGAAATTCAGCAGGGACTTTTAAAAATTCACAAAAGTGTCAAATCGATAATTTCCACAGGAATGTCTACCAGCAGCATCGTCAATGATTATAAAGATTTTGGGTTTTTTAATGTGCTGTTAAAGCCTTATACAATTTCTGACCTAATAAAATCTATTCGTTAATCAATAATTTTCCGATAATATAGGGGGATAACCACATTAACGTCCAATTATATTTTATCGGAGCGGTACATCATGAAAAAGTTTATAATGTTTATTATATTTGTGTTAACGGTAATTCCAATTAATGCAAATACAGATCAAAGACTTCAGTGGTGGAAATCCAGAACAGTAGAACTTATTGGTGAAAAAAAACTCATCGCGGAAGAAAATACTCAGTTGTATCTGAATACCTATGTTGAGAACAATCTTAAACGTGCCGACATCTATGTCAAACAATATGACGATTACCAAAAAAACCTGTTATCGATGAATGATCTTTCATCTAGTTTCACTCTTGATGATGTTAAACAACTCACGGGAAAATCAGCCGCGGCTTACTATTCTATATGTTTTGAAAAATTCCTTCTAGACGAAATCGGCAAACCAAAGTGGAATAAACAGGCTCTCGGCATTGCCGCTACAAACACGATGAATTTTATTAATAACAACGTTCAAAATTCTTCACCAATGGATTATAACAGTGCTGAAAAATTATTCACAGCATCAGTAAGCTCACAGGATTTAAAAAGTCTCTATATGGAAATGTTTATTTTTTCTGCGGAACAGCATTTTAACTCAAATATTGATGAAGCGGTTAAAATAGTTGTCGCGGATGTTATTGAAAAATCAGGAAATTCCAGCAAATTTAATAAAATGGCGATTCGAGACCAAATCGCGAAATCAATTATCTCTTTAATTGATGAAAAATATGTTAGCAACAATTTTCTGATTAATGAAAATTTTATTACTGATACAAGTGCCTGGCACAATTTCCAATTATATATAGGGAACAATATCAGCATGTATAATCTTTACAATGATATTGTTAACAATGGCGATAAGAAAATTACCTTTTCAGAATACGAGGATTTACGTAATGCCGGACTTGACGAAAATAAAGTTTTCTCAGAAATTATGAAACGCCGAAGTGGCAGTGAATCTTTGAAAATTTTAATGGATACTCTCGATAAAGAGAATAAACAGATCGTCAAAAATATTAAGGGTTTCGAAAATTCTGAAGATTATTCCGATTATTCTAAATTGTTTGACACTATTATTGATAAATGGTGCGCTCAAAACAGCGATATTAAAGAAACCGATATTTCCGATGTTAAAGCTTTCTGCAAATTAAATATATCGCGCATTAAATATCTTTCTCTAAAAAAGTTCGTAAATCCCGACTCATTAATTAAACAGTACGACCGTCAGATATCCAATAATAAAAAAGTAATAAATTTTATAAGCTCGCTTGAAGGCAACTCTGTTGAAAATGGTTCGCCATGTAAAGAGTTTGACGATATTTATCTTGGCACAGGTAAACGCGTTTTTGAACTTTTGAAAACTGTTAATTATTACGCGGCATTCAATTATAAAAACCGCACAATTTTCACGAAAAATCAGTTAGTCGAAATCAACAATCTCAAGAAAGGGTTCGATGATTACTACTTAAATTCTAACAAAGAAATATCGAACTATAGAAAAGAAAAGAAAGCCGTAATATCAAACACGGCTACTGAACTAATTACCGCTTATACATTAATTAATGAAAAAATGGCTCAGCACGAAATTAATCTTCTATTGGAGTCGGTTAATGAAGGTGTGAAGCTCTATGAATCATTGAATTATCCTAAGGAAGTTTTTAATAACTACGCGGCTTATTATAATTCTGTTAACGCCGATATTCTAAACGGCAATTTCACAGATAAGGCTGAAAAGATTTTTTCCGACAGCAGTATATTTCCTTCTCTGGAAACTTATGACGGGCAGAAACTTTCATCCGAGATTAAGGCTAAAAACTATTTAAGAAAACAAGTATTAAACGAAGCGGCAAGACTAAAAACTATTGTGGATCTTCATAAGAAAAAGCACAGAAGCATAACAACTACTTTTACACAAAAGGATATTGACGATATTAGAAACAGTATCGGAATCGTAACGTCTATAGAAGTTGACAGCTGGAAAATTTCAGAAAATAATTTTAATGAAATCGACAAAACGCTTGTTAACAGTCTTAAACAGAGAAAGAATAAAAATTTCTGGAATAGAAATTCCGCGTCTGATAATTCTCCAAAAAAAGCTGATAAGGAGTATTCGATAGATACTGTTAATGTCAAAATTTTGATACCGTATGAGTGGGAAAAAAAGATTATTAGTGATGACAATTTTATCTTTTTTAATTCGGTGAACAACTCTACAATTTCTATTGAAAAATCGTCTATTAACGGAAAATCTGAAAAAGAGTTGATGATTGATTACAACAATCTAAAAAAATATAAGACTGTACAGGCTGGATGGCAAAAATTTCAAAAAACTAATTTCTATTGGACCATTAATAAAAACACCAACGGAAAAGTTGTGAAAACCTTTCTTTTCATAAAAGATGACACTGCTGTAATTATCAGCGGCGAGTCCGAGAAAAAGGTTTTTTATCTGCTAAACTCCTATCTGGATACTATCGCGGGATCAATAAAATTATGATGAAGGTTGCGGTTGCTTTAAGCGGCGGTGTAGATTCTTCCGTTACCGCGTACTTGTTGAAAAAAGAAGGGTATTCGGTTATCGCGGTTACGGCATTGTTTCACACGGAATCTGATGATGAGTCCATCATCGCACCTGCCGCGAGTATCGCTCAACAGCTGGATATTCCGCATTTCATCGTTGATCTACGAGCGGCATTCGAAGAGATAATAATCACCCCTTTTTGTAATGAATATTTAAACGGCAAAACTCCCAGCCCATGCATATTATGTAATAAATATTTTAAATTCGGCAAACTGCTTGAATTTGCGGAATCACAAAACTGCGAAAAACTCGCGACCGGTCATTATTCCAAAATCGGTTTTGAAAACGGCAGATATTTTATCAAAAAAAATGATGATGTTTCCCGCGATCAGTCTTACTTTCTTTTTGACCTATCGCAGAATCAATTGTCGAAAATTATTTTTCCGCTTGGAAATTTTACTAAGAACGATGTAAGAACTCTGGCACATCATGAAAATCTCGTTTCCGCGAAAAAACAGGACAGCCAGGAAATTTGTTTTGTGCCGGACAACGATTACCGGTCATTTATTCAGCACAAATTAAATAAAGATATTGCTGAAGGTGTCATTGTTGATGTCGCCGGTAAAGTTATTGGAAAACACAAAGGGGTTTTCAACTATACGATTGGTCAGCGCCGCGGTCTTGGTATCGGCGGCGGTGATCCCTTATATGTTGTAGATATCAATACGAGTGAAAATATCATCACCGCCGGTTCGAAAGAGAATCTTTTGTACAAAGGGGTTTTCGCTGAACATATAAATTTCATGAAATATTCTCCAGACATTTTAAAAGAAATGCCAACTGTTGAAGGGTTTGTGAAAACCAGATCCACACAAAAACTTATACAAAGCTCAATAAGTTTTCGTGCCGATAACAGTTTCGATGTCGCCTTTCATGAAAATGTTTTCGGCGTATCTCCGGGACAGGCTGTTGTTGTTTATGACAACTTTGGAGATGTTCTTTTCGGCGGTTGGATTATCAGCGGTATAAAATAA
The DNA here is from genome assembly GCA_964386495.1 of uncultured Leptospirales bacterium. Classification (GTDB taxonomy): domain Bacteria; phylum Spirochaetota; class UBA4802; order UBA4802; family JAFGJZ01; genus CAYLTM01. The sequence goes on along the minus strand of CAYLTM010000035.1, from coordinate 10,754 downwards.
CTTAGTATAGAAGTTCTCCTTTTCTGTACAGTTCAATTTCCTCAATAACCGAGTTTGTTTCTTCCAGGATATTCGGAAATGTTTCCTGAAATAATGACAAGTTATTTTCCTTCGCGGCTGTTTCCAGTTTTAAATAGATGGCAGCCAGATTATCCGCGCCGAGTGTTGCTGATGACCCTTTATAAGTATGTGATAGTTTTACCAAAGCAACAGCGTCTTTTGCTGAAAGTTTGTTTTCGATATTTGTTATCCATTTCGGAAATTCTTCCAGAGCAATGTCGAACAGCATTTGCAGTCTATCAATGTCGTTCTCTATACGTGAAAGCAGTCCGGTTATATTTATTGCTTTTGCCTGAACAGCCATATTATTCTCCAAATATTTTTTTAATTACATTCGTTATAGTATTAGCGGATATTGGTTTACGAATATAGTATTCTATAGTAAAAGAGGTGTCAATATTTTCAATTTCACTTAAATCATAGGCAGTCATAAAAATTACCGGTATGTTCGCTTTTAGTGTGCCGGCTTTACCTTCCTTTATCATTTTCGCCGCATCAATTCCGCTTAACTCCGGCATTTCTATATCCATTAGAATAAAATCGAAGTCCTCTTTTTTCAAAATGTCAATTACCTGTACACCATTTGATGCGGTGATTATTTTGTGTCCCAGCTTCGACATTATTGTCGCCGCAAGTTTTGCGTTTACCGGATGGTCTTCAGCCAATAATATTTTGTATCCCATAATTTTTATCGGTTTCCTGTAATTTTCATTACGTGCATGATTCTATGCCTTACAAAAAAATCAACTGAAAAATATTTTTTTTAGCTACTAGACTGGAAAACACTGAGAAGTCGAGTAATGTCCAACAAGGGGTTGTAACCCCTTGTTGGTTTATCATGCAACAAGCTGTTCTTTCATGAATGTTGTGTCAGTTTCCACAAGCTCACCTTTTCTTTTTAGAACGAAAAAACCGTATTCTTCCGCTTTTTTTACAACATCCTCGTTTATATGAAAACCGGCAATCCCTGCATAAATTTTATAATCCTTATACATTGGAAACAGTTTTCTGAAATTTGGTATTTTTTTTGTTTTAAGCTTATCTAAATCATTTTCATGTGCTTCATATTTGACTTCTATTATCGCAACACTGTCACCGTTTGTAAGAAGTATATCATATTCGTCCTTTACCCCATTTCGTGCTTTGTACTGATTAGCAGTAATATCATCAAATTTCACATTGCCTATTTTTAGATTAGCATTTATTGTATTGAAAAAGAATTCCTCTGCAACATCTCCCTGGTTTTTTGAAACATTTCCATACAGCTTCGCCAGCTTATCGAGCTTTTCATCGGTTTTTTTCATTTGCTCATCGGTTTTCCTTTGCTGCTCAGAATTTTCTTTGATTTTAGCGTCAGTTTCTTTTTGTATTTCAGCTATAGCTTTAAAAAGGTCTTTTAATTCTTGGTCAATCATAGTTGCTCCTTTTTATTTTTAAGTACAATTGCAATATATATATTTCTCGGAAAATCGTCAATAAGTTAATCGATGACAACAACAAGGGGTTGTAACCCCTTGTTGTTGTAATACCCCTTGTTTATAAATAAAAAAAAGATTGTCAATAAACACTAATACTGCAAATATGTTATTAAGATATAAAATTATGAGTTAAGCTAAATTTAGGAGAATATATGGGATACTATTCAATTCAGGATAATTTAAGTGCTTCATTGAAATCGTTTTCGATGAAGTATTTTGAAAATAATATTGAATCACTTAAAATTGATAAATTGATTGATAATGTCAGTGTAAAAACTGATACGATTAATGGTGATGGCGTATTTAACGCTGTCGCTACGACCGACAACGGTGTGATGAATTTGAAAATTCATGTAATACAGTGGGCTGGCGACAATCAGCCGGTAATTATTTATTTTCCTTCAGAAATGGAAAACCCTCCGACAAAAAGTGCGGAAGCGACTTTCCTTACAAAAAAACATCATTTCAACGCGAATGTAATTGTCGTTGAACCGCCTTTCAGCGGAAGTTCCGCGGAATATAAAACAGCAGTGGCGGATATCGCGGTGTATTTGAATATGTTTGCCGCTTGTGTGGCTACGGCCGAAGAAATTATTCAGCACTTTAGAAAAAAACTGAAATTAAAAATTATCGTCTGCGGCATTGGACAAGGCGGATGGATTACCAATCTTCATAACGCATTATTCGACAGCGCTGGTGTTTACATTCCGATGTTTGCCGGTACAGGGCTGGGCAATTATTTTGTAGATTCTTCGTATCGGAAAACTATTTCATCACTCGCGAAAAGACACGCTGCTTATGTCAGAAATCTTCTAAACTTTGATGATATTTTCATGGCAAGAGGCAGACACGTAAATTCGTTTCCGTTGCTTGCAATGTTTGATCAATACGCACTGTTTGTAAGACAACAAACCAGTTATGGGGACATTCCTATAAAAGTCATTAAGAAAGGTCATGTAGCCGGATTAAAAGCTGTAAATCACATAAGAAAACACATTGTTGAAGTTATGGAGAAAAACAAGAAATAATGTTCAGCGTTTTCTTAACGATAGCCGCGATTCATTTGTTGGCGGTTATGAGTCCCGGTCCGGATCTCGCGCTTGTTGTGAAAAACAGTCTAGTTTACAGCAGAAAACAGTCGTTTTTTTCAGTGTTAGGGATCTGTGCCGGAAACATAATCCATCTCACCTATTCGTTTTTGGGTTTAGCGATTATCATTGCTAAGGTACCTTCAATTTTTCAGTTTGTGAAATTCGCAGGTATTTGTTATATAGTATTTTTGTCTGTCAGCAGTTTCAGAGAATTTATGCGTCCATTAGAAAATAAATATTCTACTGGAGAAAAAGATCGAAGTAAAAACCTTTTAAAATTTTTTAAGGATGGGTTTTTTACAAATTTATTAAATGTGAACGCGATGCTGTATTATTTGAGTATTTTCTCCCAATTTCTCACGAAAGATATGTCGATTACAGTGCAGGGTTTTTATGCTTTAGAAATTCTTATGATTACTTTCTTGTGGTTTCTTTCATGCTCAATAATTCTGACTTACAGACAAATCCAAAACAAAATAAACATTTACAGTAAGTGGGTCAGTCTGATATTTTCCGTAGTGTTTATGATTTTCGCGGGGAAATTACTGTATACCCTTTTTTAACAATTCTTTAAATGATCCGAAGCTTATAGGTTTTGAAAAATAATACCCCTGATATTCGTCACACTTCCAAATATTAAGAATGTCATATTCCTTTTCGGTTTCAACACCCTCACTGATGACCTTTATTCCAAGCCCATGCGACATACCGATTATCGCTCTCGTAATTTTCTGGTTATTCTCATCGTTGTCAAGTCCGGTAATAAATGATTTGTCGATTTTCAAATGCGTGATAGGAAACTTTTTCATGTAGCTTAATGATGAATACCCTGTACCAAAATCATCCAGTGAAAAAGATATACCTTTTTGATTCAAATAATTCATACGTTTAATTGACTCCTGAGTATCCTCCATCATACAGCCTTCGGTTATTTCAAATTCCACATATGTTAAAGGTACTGATATCGAGTTGCAGATGTTTTCTACAATGACCATGAAATCCTTGTCTTTAAACTGTTTTGGAGAAATGTTTATCGCGAATCTAATATTAAATCCTTCTTTGTGAAGTTCATCCAATTGTGTCAGAGCAGTTTCAAGAACCCACTTGCCAATCTGTAGAATCAGCCCATTGTTTTCTGCAAGAGGAATAAACTTGTCAGGGGAAATGAATCCTACATCTGGTCTGTACCACCGGATTAGAGCCTCCGCACCAATGATTGCTTTATGTCTGTTGACAAGCGGCTGGTAATACATTTCAAATTCATTATGATCAATCGCGAGACGCATATTTTTATCCAGAGTCATTCTATCAGTCGCCTGAATATTCATCTCGGTGTCATAGAAACTATAGCTGTTGCTGAATTTTTTCGCTTCGACAAGCGCGATATCCGAATTTCGGAAGAGTGTCTCAAAGTCTATTCCATCACGTGGATATAAAGAAATACCGATGCTGATTCCTATGTAGATATTTTCGTCGCCTATATGATATGGTGCGGAAACACTTTCGATCAGTTTTGTTGCAACAGTCGCCGCGTCCAGAATGTTGGTAATTGTCGTTAGAATTACGCTGAATTCGTCACCGCCAAGACGGTACACATGATCGCTTGACCGGACAGTATGAATAATCCTTTCAGAAACAATTTTTAATAGCTGATCACCAATGTGGTGCCCAAAAGTGTCGTTGACCGCTTTAAAATTATCTAAATCAATAAATAATAAAGCTTTTGTAGAAAATACTTTCTGCCTTGTTGATTGATAAATGATATCAGTGAAATTTTCATAAAACCCTTTTCGGTTGAAAAGTCCAGTCAAAACATCGTGATATGCCAGATATGATAATTCCTTTTCAGAAATCTTCCTTTGAGTAATATCTTCAATAATCCTAACGATACGGAATATTTTGCCGGTATTATCTTTTACAGGAAATATTTTATCCCGCACCCAAAATATATCGTTATCACGAATGATTCTATATTCCAGCTCAGTCACATCGAATAGAGAATTCTCTATAAATGTTTCAAGAACCATCTGCTTGTCTTCTTCAAATATTATATCTTTCCAGCAGTCCGGATTTTGATAAATCATGAACTCGTCGAGTCCGTAAATTTTACGAAACATGGAATTTACAAAATGCACCTTAGTAATAGGAAAATTACTTATCCACACTATTTCGTTTATTGCCATAGTAATCTGCATAAAACGGACTTCACTCTGCTTGAGAGATTCCGTAGTATCGCTTAGCAGCTTAACTTTCTCGACAAATTCCTTAGTGCAGGCTGTCGCCAGAGTAATTATAAATACTGTAATGCCGATGTTCAACCGAGAAAAATGCAGACCGTTAAAAATAAGATATTTATTAAAATAAACAAAAAAGATGTCCGAGACAGTAAAGACTGTAAAGATTATTAAACCCGAAAAAATCATTCTTGATCGGTATTTATACAGTGTGACTTTATTGAGAATTATACATAATACGGTGCAGTAAATTATTATCGTGAACAATATAATGTTACGAAAAACAAAAAGAACTGAAAATTTAATGTCCGAATTTATTCCGTTTATGTTGTTTTTTGAGATAATTATTGAACTAAGCGATTCTGGATAAACAAGACAAAACACTGTAAACGCTAAAGCGAGAACTATCGCGATTTTTCCCGCCGCACGGTTGAAGGTATTTATCTTACCATTGAAGTGGAAAATATCTTTGAACAATTTCGGAAATGACGCGGTGAAAATAACCAAAACTATATTATGCACGACATAAGTGTTTGATGCCAGAGGAATATGGTTATAGAAAATACTCTTGTTTATTATAAAATCAGTTACGGTTACTAAAAAAGCAAGAATGCTGACAATTGACAACGTACGGTATGACTTATAATTTAATTCCAGAAAGATATGGTAGTTAATCAATATACTGAATAATAATACTGTGCTGCATATTGTCGGGATTAAAATTTGTATCAGACCATTTAACATATTAAATATTCTTTATCCGATAAGGTTACAAGCGTTGTAAAATTATAAATTTCAAGCTTGATTATTGTTTTGATAACGGTTACAGGTATTCAATTATTTAATCATGTTTAAATATCAAGTAAAAAAAAGGTGTCAGAGTAATAAAAGGTATTTTTTATTGAAACGAATGAAAAAATATTGCAATATTAACTATCAAATATTAGAATCACAAAATATTTGAAAGTTAAACGAAAACGAAACGGCGGAATATGAAAAATCTTAGTTTTGGCACTAAAATATTAATATCTATTATCATGTCATTTCTAATAAGCTATGGAATAACATTCTTTTTTATCAGAAAAGCTGTTTATAATGACCACATATCATTACTACTGCAAAAATCTCAGGCAATCACCATGCAGGCGGAAAATGCCAGAGATTATATGGCGGAACTTCGCACAAAATACAACGCGTTTGACGAAGAAAAAATCTTGAACGAAGCGAAAACCCTGGCGGCAACCGCAGCTAATGATAAAGAAAAATATGCATTACTGAAAAACACCGCTTATTACTACACAATACCGGTTGTTGTTGGTTGGACTATTGGTGCCTTTAAAGCGGAAGATCTTGGTCACCAGTTTCGTGTCATTAGAATCGGTGCACGAAATCCCGAAAGAGAGGCGACCGGAGTTGAAATCAAAATGCTCGCCGATATGCAGAACTCAAAATCCGAGGACACCTATATTATCGATGAAAAATCCAATTCACTCCGTTATATGCGTGGAGTGGTTTTAAAAAAGGACTGCATGCTTTGTCATGGAACTGTTAAGGATTACCCTGAGGGCAATGGCTATGATCCGCTGGGTTTTAAAATGGAAGGCTGGCAGGAAGGCTCGATAAACGGCGCTTTTCAGATAATCGCGTCATTAGCACCAATGAAAAAATCGATATTCAATACATTGGTTACTATAGGATTTATAGCAGGGGTGATTATTCTGCTCTCAATAGTCGTAGTCTATCTGCTAGTTAATAGACTTGCGATTAGACCGGTTAAAGAAATCAGAAAATTCGCGGAAATTATCGCACAGGGTGATCTAACATATTCTATATCGTCGGAATCT
>CAYLTM010000035.1:3029-4037 GCA_964386495.1 uncultured Leptospirales bacterium | reverse complement strand
TAAACGCTGTAAATAATATGAATGATAATTTAAAAACAATTGTTGGAAAGATTATCGATTCTTCCACGCAGCTCGCGGCAACCGCTGATCAGATTGCTGACTCGAACAGCACATTTTCCCAGGTAATCAGCGAGCAGGCCTCGTCGGTGGAAGAGACATCCGCTACGATGGTACAGATGACAGCGTCATCAAAAAGCACAATGGATAACGCCAATTCCGCTAACTCTGTCGCGATCGAAACTCGCAAAATCGCGGAGGAAGGAATTCCTGTAATGGAAAACACGATAAAAGCTATGGACGAAATATCTATATCGTCGGATAAAATAAGAAATATCTCCTCGGTAATAGAAGAGATATCTTTTCAAACAACACTGCTTGCGTTAAACGCCGCGGTCGAAGCCGCAAGGCAGGGCGAACATGGCAGAGGTTTCGCGGTGGTAGCCGGAGAAATCCGTAATCTGGCGAAAAAGACTTCCGAGTCCACAAAAGAAATCAAACTTTTAATAAATGAAACATCAGAAAAAATTCTATCCGGTGTAGAATATTCGCGGCTTTTAAATGACAAACTAGCGGACATCATTAGAAGTGTTAAAAAATCTACAGATTTAATGAATGAAGTAAATTCGGCATCGAACGAGCAAAGTGAGGGGATTAAACAAGTGAATCTTGCCATCGCGGAGATTGACAAGGTTACCCAGATAAATTCCGAACTGGTAGAAAAAAATGCCGCCGCCGCAGAAGAACTCGCGGCACAGGCAAATGAACAGCTTAGTTTTGTACAAACTTTTAAAGTGATGTAAATAATATGTCTAGAAAGAAATTTTTATTATCAGTAGTTATATTTTTATCAGCGGTTGTTATAGGTGTGATTATTTTTTCACTGTATAATATATCGCTGGTTAAGGATCGTTCAGAAAGCAATTCGGATCTATCCACGGAGGAGTCTATAGGTAATATCGAACAGCCGGATGAGGGGTCTTATGATTTTCCGGGTATGCCCGAAGAGCT
>CAYLTM010000035.1:2171-3019 GCA_964386495.1 uncultured Leptospirales bacterium | reverse complement strand
CTACGATAAAAACATGGAGTTATATTTGACTGCTAAAGAAATTGAAGAAATAAGGAATTTGTTTTTAAAAGTTTATCAGAAGAGCAGCGGCTTAACAATATTCAAGAATATGAAATAATGCTAAAGAAAATGCCTAATAACCGTTATGTGCCCTTGACAAACAGTTCAAGTAGCAATGAAAAAGAAATCAAATATCGTGATCAGCAGTTAAAAGATTTTATAATGCTCGAATCAAAAGTTTTTAATAAAAAAGCAGAGAATGATGAAGTTAAAAATTATTATATTTTAAAAATTCAGGATTATAAAGAAAAAAAAGAATTTTTAAAATATACTATCGAAAGAAATATTGAGTTGAAAAATCAAAAAAGCGGAAAACATCTGTCTGACAGTGAAATCAAATCCATTGAAGAAAGCATAATAAAAATGGACAATGATATTTCTTTATTCACAAAAACACTGGAATCGTTATAAATAAACTTTTAATGGAAATATTAATAGTCGTTGTCATCCGAATCATCCTCATTAAGACTAACGCTCAAGCTGTCGGGATCGACGCATCGGTAACCGACATTGCGGACAGTCTCTATAATAGAATTGAACTCCTCTCCAAGTTTACTTCTTAATCTTCGTATGTGAACATCAACAGTGCGGGTACCCCCGATATATTCGATTCCCCATATTCTTGAAAGGAGCTCCTTTCTGCTGAAGACCTGTCCCTTATTCTGAAAAAGATGCCGCAGCAGCTCAAATTCTTTATAAGTAAAATCTAATTTTTCATTATGAAAATATACGGCATATTCAGTAAGATTGATTTTCACATTACCGACAGTTATGATATTTTCCAATTC
>CAYLTM010000035.1:0-2161 GCA_964386495.1 uncultured Leptospirales bacterium | reverse complement strand
ATAAGATTATTTTTTACAAGAAATTTATTTATCCGCAGAGTAAGTTCACCTTTTCTGAACGGATAAATAATAAAGTCGTCGAAAAACCACTCCATATTCAGACTTTCTTTAGTCGCAGTATTCACAATAATAATTACAGGAATTTCTAAAATTTTTTTGCGGATTTTTGAAAGATAAAACTGAATATTGTCTTCGTCCAGAAAAATTTCCGCGTCAACAAGAAGAAGAAATAACTCACCGGCTTTAACCGATTCACTAGTTTTAATACGCTGAACATTATCGTTCTCCCAGTTTGAAAGAACGTCATTAAATAGTTCGTTTCTTTTTGTTAGTACTAAAAGATTTTTGTTCAACTTTTCCTCATGATCATTTCATCAAATATTTTTAAAAATATTTCAGCTATTTTGTCCGCGTAAAATGTCTGTACAGTTTTAACATTGTTGATTCCGCAACTTTTATACAGATCTTTATTATTAATAAATTCGCTAATGTAATACGCACACTTTTTATGATCGCCGACATTAAACAATAACGCGTGTTCGCCGTGTTTTAAGAAATCATTCTGCCCGCCGTTATTAGCTGACACAATTGGTAAGCCGCAGTACATAGCTTCCATATAGACAATTCCAAAACCTTCATGCAGAGAGGTCATTAAAAAAAGATCGGAAGCGGAAAGATATTTGAATTTAGAGTCGTCATCGCAGTATCCGAGAAACGAGATTTTTTCTGTAACTCCGCACTCATGAGCGACCGACTGTAAAAATTCTTTTTCAGGACCATCGCCGATTATAAGTAACCGGACATTAGAGCTTTTTAATTCAGCGATAGCTCTTATCGCGGTGTCATAGGCTTTTCTTTTAATCAGCCTACCGACTGTTATAATAAGAAATTCATCACTACGCAAATCCAATTCTTTGCGGGTTTTTTTTACGAATACCGGCACATGAAACGGCAAAGGAATAATGGTGATGTCTTTTTTAGGGCTGTAATAATTTACAGCATTATCTCTTGTGTTTGACGACTGGCAGACAATTCTATCAGCGGTGTTAAGTATAAAGCGGACTACACGTTTGAAAAACCAGTGATCGTGAGGAGACATTTTTTTCGAAGGGTCGTAGATATCACCGCCGTGAATAAACAGCAGATTAGGAATCCTGAATATTTTACTAATAATATAGCCTAACGGCCCCGAAGGTACCGCGAAATGCGTATTGATTACATCATATTTATTTTTCGACACAAGCAGAATCCCCGTGAAAATTCCATTAATGATATATGATAGCATCGACACAAATGTCGCGACATCCCGCGATTTGCGAAACCAAATTTTAACGCGATATACACCGATACCATCGACAACTTCATGTCTCGGTAGCGACGAAAAGGATGATGTCAACACATCGACTTTGTTGGTTTTGACCCATTCTTTAGCTAGGTCATTCGCCGCCACACCGCCGCCGCCGCCCAATGGAGGGAATTCGTAATTTATTATCAGTATTTTTTTTCCATTCATAGGTATTACCGCTTATGTAGTTTTTCCAATAATGTATAACAGTATAATTGTCTTTAAAATTGCAATAAATATTTGAAATTATCGTATAAAATGGTGTCATCATAGTTTTTTAATATAGAACATTGACAATACCATCATCATAATAATAGGAATAAAAATAATAAAAAACCAGATTATAACAATAATTTTCCCAGACAAGCCCATGAGGAAAACCGTCCCTTTGTGTAAAGCAAGGAAGAGAATTGAAATAAGGGTGATGCTTACTCCTGCGGCAATGGAGACTTTTCCTGAATACTTATTAGCTTGATACCATATCTTTTCATCAGAAAGAGTTTTCGGGGTTCTAAAACCATACCACTTATTAGGCATAATTTTTTCAAGAATCAAGGGAATAGAAATTCCGATTATCAATAGCCCAATTCCAATATTAATAAGAAAGAGAGTTGTTAGATCCATTTTGTCCTCCTGCATTATAAATATTTTAATTATTATAAATCAACATATCAAAACAACAAAATGATTATATTCAGTGGGACGGTTTCGTCAAATGAAATAATATATATTTTTCTGTGGACAATTTCGATGTTTCCGATTATGCGTAACTATGCGTAACTATGCGTAACTATGCGTAACTATGCGTAACTATGC
>CAYLTM010000034.1:18507-27639 GCA_964386495.1 uncultured Leptospirales bacterium | reverse complement strand
TTTGGGGGCGTGTTAAATAAATTGAAACAGACCAGAAATAAAAGTCTCACCCCAAAAGGAAGTTGAAATATTTGTGTTGACAATTTGATTTTCGTAATTTCAAGCTTATTATATAGAAGAATCATGTGATTTTTGTTGTCGGTTTATTATCGACAGCTTTTCGGATGCAGGAATATTAATCAATAGTTTGGGAGGTATAGATATGGATAGAAGAGCCTTTTTCAAAACAACGGTATCAGCCGCAGCCGCATTTGCAATCACCCCTTTGCTGAAAAGATACGAAAATTTATACGCACAGACGGTTATGCCTAAATATGATTTAACTGCTGTTATAGGCGGTCAACCGGATAAAATGCTTGATTCAGCGTTGTCGTCAATCGGCGGGATTGGCACTATTGTGAAAAAAGGATCAAGGGTTGTAATAAAACCCAATGCGGCCTGGGATGTCGAGCCAATAAAAGCGGCAAATACAAACCCTTTGATTGTTACAGGATTAATTGCTCATTGTCTTGCCGCCGGAGCTAAAGAAGTTCTGGTTTTTGACAACACCTGTGATAACTGGAAAAAATCTTATAAAAACAGTGGTATTGAAAAAGCGGTTAAAGATGCCGGCGAACAGTGAGAAATATTATCAGAAAGTTGATTTACCTTCGGCAGTTAAACTTAAAAACGCGAAAGTACATGAGCTCATGTTGGATTGCGATGTTTTTATTAATGTTCCGGTTTTAAAGCATCATAGTTCCACAAAAATGACAAGCGCGATGAAAAATCTTATGGGGGCTGTCTGGGATAGGGGATTCTGGCATGTCAATGATTTGCATCAATGCATCGCTGATTTTCCGTTCCTGCGAAAACCGGACTTAAATATTATTGATGCCTATAGAGTTATGATGAACCATGGACCACGTGGATCGTCCGGCTCTATTGTAGAAAATAAAAAAGCACTAATACTTTCAAGTGATATTGTCGCGGCGGATTCAGCAGCGGCAAAAATATTTGGTCTTGATCCATCGTCGGTACAATATATTAAAACTGCAGATTCTTTAAAACTTGGTAAAATGGATTTAACCAGTTTGAAAATAAATAGGATTACTTTATGAAGAAAAAATTAAAGAACATTCGAAGGATAATAGCTCTCTTTTTTCTTTTAACTATTCTATTGGTGTTTATTGATTTTCCGAATGTTATAAAACCGGCAGTAATAAATAAAATATTATATTTTCAGTTTACTCCATCATTAATGAAATTTATTTCAGATTATTCTTTTGCCGCGTCAGGTTTTATTTTTATTATTATTTTGACAATCGCTGTTGGGCGGCTATATTGTTCTTTGTTATGTCCTCTTGGTGTATTTATGGATCTTATGATATTTTTTGGGAAAAGGTTTAGAACAGAGAAATTAAAATTTAATTCAAATTATAATTATATAAGATACTCTATACTTTTAGTTTTTATTATTAGTCTATTATTATCATCCTCATTTATACCGGCATTACTGGATCCGTATTCGAATTTCGGTAGAATAGCAACTTTTCTGTTTCGACCGGTAATAATTTTTATTAACAATTCCCTTGCGTCGGTTCTTGAGAAAACCGGAATATATATATTGTATACTGCAGAAATAGTAATTACTATATCTGTTGCCTCCTTTGTTATTTTATACACCATTTTTCTGTCTGTATTATCTTTTTATAAGGGAAGATTATACTGTAATTCATTGTGCCCGGTTGGTGCTTTGTTGTCATTAATATCGCGTTTTTCATTTTATGGAATAAAGATTAATCAATATGAATGCAAAAACTGTGGAAATTGCGAGAAAATCTGTAAAACCGGAAGCATCGATCTGAAAAATAAAAAAATAAATTATTCTACATGTGTTGTGTGTTTCGATTGTATCTCTGAATGCAGTTTTAATTCTATAGACATGGGAAACCGCATTTATGTGAATGAGTTGGATTATTCCAAGAGGAAAAGTATTTGTACTGGAACAGCCATGATTTCCTTTGCCGCGATAAATTTGTATTCTATGCCTCTTTCTGTAAATAATAAAAAAATACCAATAACGCCTCCAGGTTCCAAAGGACTGGATAATTTCACCAATAATTGTGTCGCTTGTATGTTGTGCGTGAGCCGATGCCCTATGGGAGTTTTACGCCCATCTATAATAGACTATGGTATGAAAGGAATCTTTCTGCCGAAAATGGATTATAGTAAAAGTTTTTGCAATTATGACTGTATCGATTGTTCACAGGTGTGTCCTACCGGGGCAATTCAAAAAATTTCTTTGAAACAGAAACAGTTAACTCAAATTGGAAGAGTCTCTTTTGTAAAAGAGAAATGTATTGTATTTTTGGACAATACAGATTGCGGCGCTTGCTCTGAGCATTGTCCTACAAAAGCAGTTTACATGAAAGACTATAAAGGTTCTCTTTATATTCCTGAAGTTGAAAATTCATTCTGCGTTGGATGCGGAGCATGTGAATATGTTTGTCCGGTTAATCCAAAGGCAATTACTGTTGAATCTTCTATAGTACATAACAAAGCAGCAAAAAGAAACCGTGAATTGCCGTCTGACATTAAAACAAAGTATGAATTTCCTTTTTAGATATGCGTTTGAATGACTGGATAACACCGAAAAAAATATTTATTAATAAAGAATTTTGCTTGATTTCTTTTTGGCATAATGTTTTTTGGTCAAAGATTAATTATTTTATGATCAATAAAAAAGGAGAAGCATTATGAAAAAAATTCTTTTAGGGCTAATAGGCGTTGTTACTGCATTGATGTTAGTTTCTTGTGGCGGAGCAGCACCAGCTGCAACACCTGGAACACCAGATGCAACAGTTGCCGCAAATCTTACAAAACAGCTTGAAGGCGTTACTTTGAATGAGTATGCATTCGGCGATCAATTTCTTAAAGTTGAAGAAATCAAAACAGTTGACGCTAAAGTTAAAGCTGTTGTAAGTTCAGAAGATTTTAAGAAAATTACTAAAAAAGGTTACTATTTGTATGCTGTAGGACATGCTTGTAAATGGGGCTCACCATCTGCTAACAAAGCTATGGGAATGCAGAGAGCAAAACAGACTATCAATGAACTTAGAGGACTTGGACTAGATGTTAAATTTGTTAAACCAGCATCTTTGGGTGACAAAAAAATGCAGAAAGACCAGTCTACACAGCATCCAGCACAGAGACGAGTTACTTTCATGGTTACAAAAACTGTTAAGTAATAATTCGTAATAATTAATCTTAGAATGAACAGCCTCCTTTATGGGAGGCTTTTTTTATTAATATGAATTTAAAAAATCATGGTGACGATTTATATTTGACAATATGATCTGGTACATGATGTATAAATCGATATCCTGAATAGTTATTAGTAAGGAAATGTTTTCTACACTATTTTTTAAGCGGATACGTTTTAGTGAATATTGCATTTTTTCCAGAAAAGTAAAAATAATCACCAAAAACTAGTTATTCAAGTATACTTGGTGATTGTGTTTGAAAAAGTGTGTATTTGTTATTTGATCTCTTTATTTGGCAGTATAGAAATAGGCTATAATGTAACAAAAGAGAGGGCAGAATAGCTGGGCGGCTATACTGCCTTCTCCATTGAATTTGGACGCGCAGTGCCAAGTAACATAACGGTAATTATCGGGAGGGAAATTAACCATTTAGTTGCTTGCATTATATTTGTCGGATGATGTAATAATAAACTTTAATAAAATTTTCAGGAAAACCTAAAAAATGTTGAAATATAATATTGAGAAATCGTTCATTAGGGATGTGGCTAGTCAATTGTCAACAAAAGAGCTTTTAGATGTAATGTTTCATAGTGCGTCGGACAATGTCCCTATGCCGTCAATTAAAATTCTTCATGCGGTTGTTGATGATTTCCGCTCTATTTTATTTCCAGGATATTTTGGATCGCATAATATCTTGGGGCAGAATCTGGAGTATAATATCGGGTCAATTCTAGACCGTCTTTTTTTTGATTTATCAGAGCAGATTCAGCGTGGTTTTTGTTTTTTTTGTACAGGCAATAAAGGTGCTGACTGCAAGGAGTGTAACGCTAAAGCATTGGATTGTACAGAACAGCTAATAAAAAAACTTCCTTCAATAAGGCATCTTTTAGCTCTTGATGCTAAAGCCGCTTACGAAGGTGATCCTGCCGCAAAAAGTATTGGCGAAACAATCTTTTGTTATCCCAGTTTAAAAGCTGTAACAAATTATAGAATAGCTCATGAATTATATATAATGGATGTTCCGTTTATTCCAAGAATAATTTCGGAAATGGCACATTCAGAAACTGGAATTGATATTCATCCCGGAGCTGTAATAGGTGAAAAATTCTTTATAGATCATGGTACGGGAGTTGTTATCGGTGAAACATGTATAATCGGCAATAATGTTCGATTATATCAGGGTGTTACGCTTGGAGCTAAAAGCTTTCCCCTTGATGATAGCGGCAATCCCATTAAAGGAATCCGCCGACATCCGATTGTTGAGGATAATGTTGTTATATACTCAGGCGCGACTATCCTGGGAGTAATAACTATAGGAAAAGGATCGCAGATAGGGGGCAATGTCTGGATTACAGATGATGTTCCTATGAATAGTAAAATTCGGGCAAATTTTAAGGAATAGTCACTATAGTCATTAAGCGGATTTATACATACTTATAAATCCACATGTCGAAATTCCGAATCAAACTGTTAAAGATATATCGACGGTCTAATTAAGCAGATGCTTTTACTTTTTTCAAATATAATTTAGTTCCGACATATGCCGTTATCGGAACGCTTGCAATCATTCCCATGCAGCCAACAAATGATTTTAGTATTTCTATCAGAACTTCGTTATGACCGATAATCATCATAATCGGCATATTGTTTTCCGCCTTAAGTGCAATGAGAAGGATTAATGATAGACTGCTGCCTACATATGCCATAATCAGTGTGTTTACCATCGATCCAAGATTGTCTTTTCCTACTTCAAGAGCGGATTTAAATGCTTTTTGAAAGGTTAATTCCGGATGAGCCGAAAATATTTCATTTATCGAGGATGAAATTGATACAGAAATATCAATAACCGCACCAAGTGAAGATATTATCATTCCGGAAAGTGCGATATCACGAAGATTTATATTAATATTTGTTATGTAAAACAATGATAATAATTCATCGGTTATTATTCCAGATAAATGCATTGTCCATCCGAATATGAGTGTAAATATGACAGAAATAATTATTCCGGATGTTGCTCCTGTTATCGCGTTTATTGTTTTTTTTGAAAGACCTGTGATTAATGGCACAGTAATTACTATCGAGATTAGAGATATTCCCACAGAAGATATCAGCGGCGGGAATCCTTTAAGTGTAAGCGGCACAAAAATGAAAATCAGAAGAAGCATGGTGATTATTAAACCAACGAGATATACTAGACCCCGAAAACGTGCAGCCGCCAGAAGAGCGATAATAAAAGTTATAATTATTAAATATATTCCAAAAGAATTATCTATATCATAAAATGATATGTATTCATCGAGTTGATTATTTTGCTGAATACTGTTTATTCCGATGAAAATATTTTCGTTAACCTTATATTTTACCGATTGCGGCATATTATCTTTTCCCTTGAAAGTAACAGTTTTTGTTTGACCTATCCGGTCGCTGTCAAGAATATTAAGAGAGAAAACGGTCTGGGTGTAGGGAGTCTCTCCATCTTCAATTTCCATAACCTCAATATTGGTTATACGTGCTTTATAATATTTTACATCTTGTATATATTCCTGAGCTGTTAAATTTTGAACAGATCCTAATAGAAGTATGATAATTGTTGAAAAAAAATAAAAATTACGCATGACATTCTCCGATAATTATATTATGCTTGGTAACGAAATTTGGTTATGATTGTTTATAACTAATCTAATTCGATTTAATAATATATGAGTCGAGATTATTACAAGTAAAAAATATTTTTATAAAAAGCAGAGGATTTTAATGAAAGATATTAACGGTCAATTTAATGTCGAGATAAAAGTTGATGAATCAATCGCGGAAGGCAGATTTTGTAATTTCATTAATATATCCAATTCTATGGAGGAATTTATCTTTGATTTTTTGTTCGTAAACCCTTCACCGGCGCCTGGATATGGAAAATTGATTTCTCGCATGATATTAACCCCAGGTCACGCCAAAAGACTGTTAAATGCTCTCGGGCACAATCTTCATGAATACGAACTTCGTTTTGGAGAAATCAAAACTGAAAATACTTTTGAAGTTAAACCAACAATTCAATAACGGAAATTATGAAAGAAGAAAGCAATAAAAAGAAGCTAAATAATTATGTGGCTGTTCGTATTAAAGCAGTAAGTTCCAGTATGAAACTTTCAGCTGTATTTGCCGGTTTTTTTAATACTAACACCGAGAAAATGGACATCAGCCATTCATCAGTAGTAATGAGAGAAGATCTCTTTAATAAACTGAACTTAAAACAAAAAAGTGTAAATTTTGTTAGAGATATTATTAACATCGCCCATAATTACGAGGTGCATCCTCAAATTTCACATTTGTCAGCAGAAGCGATACAATCACGTTGCGACGAGAAAGGCGCGAAGTATATTATACAACGTTATAATGATAAGGATTACGGCGCGATAGAGTTTATTTTTAAAAAAATTTTTGATGAAGTCTTTTCTGTCGATGATACAAAAGTTCAGGGTGATTTCGATATTGTATACCATGGCACTATAGAACTCGTTTACGCTTTCGAAAAACTTGATAAAATTACAGTAGCTGAAAAGGAAGCAATCGCAAACAAGTATACTGACAATAATAAAACATTAACTAATAAAATTATAGAGGAAATTCCTGAAGATATAACAATTGCAAAAGTAATTATTAATGGGACGGATTTAACTGCTGCTGGACTAATCTATGTTAGTAATCTGACAAATAAGTTCATTGCGGCAAATTTCATTTCAGGTAAAAATGATGAAGTTGCGGCAATAATAAATTCGCGTGATATTGTCGGTTTTTGCGAGGAGATTAACGCGTTGTTAGAAACGAAAAAAGAGCAAGCTGTAATTGAAGCTAATATAATCGGTTCAGATATGGGACTTGTAATTAATGCTGTTGTTGATTCTTTTGCAGATAAATTAAAAACCATAATCTCAAAAAACATAAGCCCGATAATACCTAATCCATCAATAGAAATTGAGTTTCAGAAATTTAATTCTTTAATAGTAAATTTTATTATTACGCCACCGGAAAAAATTAAGCCCCAGATAGCTGTTGAAGTTGAAACTGGTCAAAAGATTCATACAATTGAAGTGAATCTTATTTTGAGTCCTACTAAGGGAAAAAAAATATCTGAATTGCGAAAAGGAGATCGTATACAAGTAATGCTTGATCCCTCCTTGCCGTCATCGCAGAAACTTATTCGGAATATGAATTTGAAAGATGGCGATCGAATCAAACCTTTAAATACGGTCGTTCATTCTGTAAAAAAGGGTACAGATGGAAATTACATAGTTCTTTCTAAAATAGGCGGAACCCTTTATGGGAAATCCATTGAAGAAGAAGATATTAAAATTCGGTGTGAAGAACAATATGTTCCTTATGAAGAGGAAGAAAGCGGCTCGTCAAAAAGTCTGATAATTGGTCTAATCGTTGGTATTATTGTTATTGCAATAATTGCTATTGTTATCATGAAAATATGAAAATTAAGTATTTGTCAATCATTTGTATTTTGTCAATTTTAATAATCAGTAAATATTTATACGCAGACGGGACTCTATATGTTAATCTGCATTCCCTTTATGTCCGTTGGTCAGATAATAATTACGGAAGCGGTAAATATTACCGAAAAGCGATATATTCGTTTTTGCTGGATTCTCTAGGAAGCAGCATCACCACTGATTATGATTTTATTCTCGCGTATCCTTATGAAATGGCTAATAATAAAGTCGGAAGTAAGTTTCTTATTAGTGATTGGTTGATTATTAGTTGTCAAATTCCGCCGGAAGATTTGTTTAATCAATATAAATCTAAAAAGGAAAATCCTGGAAAGTTCTGGAATAATAAACTTCTAATATCGATTTCCGGAAAGATTACAAAATTTCGTTTAATCGATGACAATGATTTGACAGATAACCGTAAAGATAATAGAATTGTATTGTATCTTGATGATGTTGTCATTAAAACAGCGGATGATATGTAATATTATGAAAAATAATTGGAGAATAGTATATGTGCGGTATAGTCGGTTATATTGGAAAGAAGAGTGCGACGCAGATTTTATTAAATAGTTTAAAAAGACTTGAATATAGAGGGTATGATTCTTCCGGAATAGCTCTTTTAAACGGTAAACTGATTGTTGAAAAAAAGAAAGGCAAGATATCTAACCTCGAAGATTCCATAAGCTATGAAAAACTTTCTAACTACTGCACTGGTATAGCTCATACAAGATGGGCGACACATGGTGTACCTTCTGATGTCAATTCTCATCCGCATGCAAGCATGACTGGCGATATCGCGTTAGTTCATAACGGCATCATTGAAAACTATATGTCGTTAAAAACTAAATTAATAGAAAACGGATATAAGTTTAAAAGTGATACTGACACGGAAGTTGTTGTTCATTTAATTGATTATTCTTATAAAAAGTGCGGAAACTTTCTTGAAGCGGTTTTTATGTCGCTGGATAAGATAGAAGGAACTTATGGTTTGGCGATAATTTCAAAATATAATCCGGACAAAATTATTGCGGCAAGAAAAGGAAGTCCATTGCTGGTCGGAGTTGGTGACGGAGAAATGATAATCGCTTCGGATGCCAGTGCTATAATCGAATATACTAAACAGGTGATATATCTTGAAGATCAGGAAGTTATTGAAATATCATGCGATACTTTTCAGACATATAATCTGAAAAGAAAAAAAGTATGTAAAGAAATCAATTGTATTGACTGGGATATCGAGAATATCGAGAAACAGGGTTTTGATCATTTCATGTTGAAGGAAATTTACGAGCAGGGAGCCACTATTCAAAATGCAATACGTGGAAGAATACTCATGGAAGAAGGAACTGTCCGGCTTGATGGTTTGAATTTGACAAACAAGGAGTTATCTG
>CAYLTM010000034.1:13842-18497 GCA_964386495.1 uncultured Leptospirales bacterium | reverse complement strand
TTCTTATTGCTTGCGGAACATCCTGGCACGCCTGCTTGATAGGAGAATATCTTATAGAAGAATATGCCAGAATTCCGGTAGAGGTAGAATACGCGTCTGAGTTCCGTTATAGAAAACCGATACTAGGAAAAGGCGATATTGTTATTGTTGTTAGCCAGTCCGGTGAAACGGCTGATACTCTTGCCGCTTTACGTGAAGCTAAAGCTCGTGGTGTTAAAGTACTTGGTTTAACAAATGTTGTTGGGAGTACTATCGCAAGAGAAACTGACGGCGGTGTTTATTTGCACGCTGGTCCCGAAATTGGTGTGGCATCTACTAAGGCCTTTACTTCTCAGGTTACGGTTCTTGTACTATTAACGGTATTGCTCGCTAGAAAAAACGATATGTCACTCGAAGAAGGCAAAAAGATATTAAAGGATCTTAATAAGCTGCCCGCGAAAGTGAATGAAATATTGAAAATGGCTGAATCGATTAAGGACATCGCTAAAACATTCAAGAATGTCCAGAACTGTCTTTATCTGGGAAGAGGCAGTCAATTTCCAGTTGCTCTCGAAGGGGCATTGAAGTTGAAGGAAATTTCATATATTCACGCGGAAGGATATCCGGCAGCGGAGATGAAACATGGTCCGATTGCTTTAATAGATGAAAATATGCCTGTGGTGTTTATCGCTCCTAAAGATGAGGCTCACTCTAAAATTCTTTCAAATATAGCGGAAGTTAAAGCACGAAAGGGAATAGTTATCGCCATCGCGACAATTAATGATAAAGAAATTGAAAAGTATGCTGATAAAATGATATTCATTCCTAAGACAAACAATATGCTGTTACCAATACTGTCTGTCATTCCATTACAGCTATTATCATATTATGTTGCTGTTGAAAGAGGATGCAATGTCGATCAGCCGAGAAATCTGGCAAAGAGTGTAACTGTCGAGTAATTTCAATATATCGCTTTATTTCGGAGGTGTATAATAATACACTTGAATTGCTGTTTTACACCTCCAATAAAATTGTAATGTCGGAATCCCGATCAAATAATTTTCTGAACAGCCGCGGATAGATAACCAACAACCTTATTTTTATCTCCAGCGGTGTCGCCGGAATTAGCGTATTTTAATTGCGTTATTATTGCTGCGGAGCCGCAAGCCTCTGTTTTTCCGCTTAAAATAGATTCGGAAATTATTGACTCATCACATGTTAACAGACTATCGATAAATGCTGTGTCTATGTTGTTGGCATTATTGTATGGATGGAAATGAGATAGATCTGAAGACATAATAACAATAAATGATTTCTTTTCCACAGAAAGGTATTTATATAAAGTATCGGCAATGCTGGAGATTACAGAGCTGTTCTGGGTACCGATTATTACCGGTATTATTTCTATTTCCGGTTTAACCACCTTTAAAAATGGAATCTGAACTTCGAGGCTATGTTCAACTTCTTCTAGTTGATCCGCGAAACAAAAAAAATTTTCGTTAACAAGTTGATTGCAGATTTTAGAATATATATTCAAATTCCCTAGAGGTGTTTCATATTCCCCTTCTGGTATTACGGACGCTCCATCGAAATATGCACGATGGGATGGGGCAAGTATAACGGCTATATCATAATCGTTTTTGGAAATTTGTTTGTAAGAATAAGCTGCAATTTGACCGGAATATATGTATCCCGCATGAGGTGATATTACGCCTGATAGATCATTTATATCGCTGTCGTTTGATTTATCAAGAAATGATAAAATTTGTGATTTTAGTTCGTCTGGATCAGATGAATAAAATTGACCGGCAAACGCCGCTTTTCTTTTGTACATAAAGCCTCACAATAAAATATTATTTTCAATAGCTATTAAAATTTCTCTTGCCGCGGATTGTTTATCCATAAGTTCAAGGTTGACCTGTCCCCCGTTTTTTAGAAAAATAGTTAACTCGTTGGTGTCATGTCCGAAACCGACACCTCTTTTTGTTATATCGTTCAGGCAAATCGCGTCAAGGTCTTTTTCATACAGTTTTTCTTTAGCGTATTTTTCTGAATCATTTGTTTCGGCTGAAAATCCTATAGTTATAAAATTTTGAAAACTGGTTTTCACAGCTTTTACTTCTTTGAGAATGTCAACAGCAGGTTTAAGTGAAAGAGACATCGGGTGCGGTGTTTTTTTTAACTTTTTGTCTGATACATTTTCGCTAAGATAATCACAAGGCGCCGCTGCCATAATTAAAATGGAGTTATTTCTAAGCAGAGACATGACTTCAATTTTCATTTGTTCTGTTGTTTCAACAGGAATAATTGAGCAGGAAACAGATTTTTTAATACAATTACAGATTGGTCCGCAAATGAAAACAATATCATCTGAATAATCCTTCGCAGCATTGGCAAGGGCAGCTCCCATTTTACCTGATGAGGGGTTACTGATAAATCTAACTGGATCTATCCATTCTCTGGTCGGTCCGCCTGTAATGATGATTTTATAATTCGATAATTTTGACTGTTTCATTGTAAATTTCCTCAATATTTGATAATTTTCCTTCACCTTCATCTCCACAGATCACCTGCCCTTTATCCGGTCCTATGATATGTATGTTGAAAGATTGAAGTCTTTTAATGTTGTCTTTTAAGATGGCGTTGTTCCACATCGACGGGTTCATGGCTGGTGCTATTATCACCGGACAGCTCACTGACATAAAAGTTGTTGTCAATAGATCGTCTGCAATGCCGCTGGAAAACTTACCAATAATATTTGCTGTTGCAGGTGCGACCAAAAAAGCCGCGGCATTGTCCTTTAAAGCGATATGACCCATAAGATTATTTTTTCTGACGAACGAATCTGTCCATACTGGATTTCCTGAAAGCACCTCCAGTGTGAGCGGTGTTATCAGTTTTGTTGCGTTGTGTGTCATAACAATATGTATATCGTAACCATTTTTAACGAAGAGTCTGGTTAGATCACAGGCTTTATAGGCTGATATGGATGATGAAATTCCTAGAATAATTTTTCTCATATTACCTCATAAAGAGTTTTTCAAAATCATTTTTTTCCACATAATAAATAAATGGCCGTCCATGTGGACATTGTAATTCGTACTTTCCGGAAAAAACTTTTTCTATAATCGTATGAAGCTCGTCAAAGTTTAAATTATCATTTGCTCTTCTCGCACTATGACAGGCAATTCGCTCTTTTAATTCAGAATCGAATTTTATGGTCAGAGCATTGTTGGTGTCAAGAGAAGAAATCATTTCACTGAAAAGTTTTTTAATATCCGAGTTTTCTAATATTGCCGGTATCCCATTAATAATTATTGAATCATCTGAAAATATATCAGCATTAAAACCAAGGCTATTTATTAGATTTAAATTTTCATGAAAAACCGGAATGAGCCGAGGGTGCATTTCTATTGTTATGGGGAAAATGAGATTTTGCATGTAAGGAATATATTCAGAAGTCATAAGTTCATCATAGATAAATCGTTCGCAAGCGGCATGATAATCAACAATTGTCATTCTGTCATTAATTTCTGAAAGGATATATGTGCCGAATACGATACCCAGTATTTTGATGTTATCAGGTAATGATATTTTATTTGGACTCGCATTATAACTTATCGGCGGTTGATGATTATAATGACTAATATAGTTGCTATGAAATAATCTATTTTCCTGAACTGTCGCATGAGTGACATTATTACTGTTAACTCTATTGTCTTGAAATCTCGCGGCTGTGGTTATATTTAATTTATGCTGTTGAGTAGAAAGACATTTTTTCGCGAGATTATAAATCATACTATCTACACAGGTATTATCGAAAAATTTAATTTCTCTTTTTGCCGGATGGATGTTTATATCTAGCAATGATGGCTCAATTGTAAAAAATATTATTCCCGCAGGGTATTGACCTCTGAAAGCTATTCCTTCATAAGCCCGCATCAAATGATAGCGTATGTTTTTATAATCAACATAACGGTTATTGACAAAAAGCATCTGCATAGAAGAGTTGCTTTTTAATGAATCAGGTTTTGAAAAATATCCCTCTGCTCGGATTTTCAAATCATTTAATCCGGCAAAATACAAATTATTTATTTCACTAACACCATAAATCTGTTCGAGTCTTTGTGATAATGATTCGGTTTTTACAAAACTAAAAATATTTTTATCATTATGAGTCAGCGAAAATGAAATATTGAAATTCGGAATCGATAATTTGGTGAAGGTATCCCGAATGCTTTTTAATTCTGATGATGGACTTTTTAGAAACTTTTTTCTGGCAGGTGTTGTGTAAAATAGATTTTCAACTATTATTACAGTACCAACTGGACCAGCATAATCACAAATTTCGACAACATTATTTTCAGCGATTAGTTTACCGCCGACTTCAGAATCCGCTGTGCGAGAAAGCAATGTGAGTTTTGCAACTGAGGCTATACTTGAAAGAGCCTCGCCTCTGAAACCGTATGATAGTATACCATAGATGTCATTGATGTCGGCGATCTTCGAGGTAGCATGTTCAGCTATAGCAAGCGGAATATCGTCTTTAAATATTCCGGAACCATTATCTTTAACAGTAATTTTTTTTAGACCGTATTCTTCGACATTAATACTGATATTATCCGCACCGGCATCAATAGAATTTTCCACAAGTTCTTTAATAATGGAAAACGGAC
>CAYLTM010000034.1:5618-13832 GCA_964386495.1 uncultured Leptospirales bacterium | reverse complement strand
ATTTTGAATAAAGTGTCATTATTTTCAAGAAAATTATTTGTTTATTGAAAAAAAATGGTGCCAGAGTAATTTAAAACGATAATTATTGCTTGATTTTGTGACAACACATTAACTTTTGTTGTATATATTAGAGGTAATTGTATGAAGAGCGGAAATCCTATTGAACAGTTTGATATATCCAATGTCTTAGATGAAAAATCGCTTGCGCAGTATATCCGCAAGGATGAAAAATTTATCGATAGGCTTATAGATATTACTAATCCGGATAGTTCACCTGTTTGGCTTATGAGTTTTATTCTAAATTACCTAACTGGGCTGCAAGTATCAGAAGAGGAAGCAAAAGAGCATTATTTTAATATTATTACTCATAAGTATGAATTGTCCGAAAAACTTGACCGTGATATAGGATTTAGAGTTGCCTCTTTAGACTATTTTTTCAATTTAAACAAAAAGCTTAAAAATCCAAGATTTGTTGAAATTGATCTTTTTGAAAAAATAATATCATTATCCAGAGAAGATCCTAAGTTCGGCTGTTTTAATAGTTTATATTTCAAAGAAGCTTTCATTAAGGAACTCCGTCGTTCAGAAAGGTATCAGCAGTCATTATCGATCGCGGTTATCGATATGGATAATTTGAAAGTCATTAATGATAATCATGGCCATTTATTCGCCGATAAAATTATCGGCAAATTTGTTACTACTATCAAGAAGAACTTGAGAGAAGAAGATATTCTATCCAGATTCGGAGGTGATGAATTCTGTGTTATGCTGCCTTTAACAGGCCGTGTAGGTGCGAGATCATTTTCTGAAAGAATTAAAATGAAAATTGATAGAGAAATTAATTCCAAACTTCCCGCCGATTCTCAGGAATTTGTCACATTTTCCTGCGGTCTAGCAACCTATCCATATGATGGGAAGGATTATGATGAGCTTTTTCAAAGAGCAGATAGTTATTTATACCGTGCTAAAGCTCTTGGAAAGAACCGGGTTTTTGATTATTTTGATTCTTCCGAGGAGAATGGATATTTTTCATCTAACGAGGATAAACGGGGTTCTAAAAGAAAAAATGTGATAATTGATAATTTAATCAAAATTTCTACCGATAATGATCTTCTTGATATTAATGGTAGAATTCTTAATATCAGTGAAGGCGGTGCTTTATTAGAATGTACCGGAGAAGTTAAGGGAAATAATCTCTTTAAAAAAATTGAGCTTGATATGAAAAAGCTAGGAGATTTGATTTTTGAAGGTGTAACGATGGATGGGAACATAGTACGGCTGGATCATTCAAAAAAGTTTAAATTTCAAATAGCCATGCGTTTCAATGAGAAAATTGATGATAAAAATCTCCAGGAGATTATGAACAAATTGAATATTGTTTAAATTTGCATTATTCCGTATATAGACATCTTGACGTATCCGATTCGTAGACAGTTATCGAATCTACAGCGGCGTTTTTAATTCCATCATTTTGAAAATCATTATTTAATTTATCAAAAATGTATTTCGCTATGTTCTCAGAGCTTGGATTTATTTCCATGAAATATGGAATCTGATTGATAAGCGTGTGATCAAGACCGTTAAGAATTTCCTTTAAATATTTTTTTAAATCATTAAAATCCATTAGAAGTCCAATTGAATTAAGCTCGATACCTTTTATTGTAGCAATTACCCGCCAATTATGTCCGTGCAGATTCTCGCATTTTCCTTTGTATCCGTTGAGCTGATGTGCGGACGAAAATTTATCTTCTACTGTTAAATAATACATAATACCTCATATAAATTTAGCAAGGGTTCTGCCGATTTTTTCAATTTCTTTTCCGGATAATGTCGGATATACTGGAAGGCAATACATTTTTTTCAAGAGCCTTTCGCTGTTCGGAAAATCTGAACCATTTGAGTCATTAAGGTTATGCAGAGCATTCTTAATTGGTCGGCTAACAGATATTCCATTTTTTTTAAAATATGGTTCAATTTTATCAGATGGACTATCAAAAAGTATTGGAAAAGACTGATAAACAAAGCTCTCATTATAAGGCATCAGCGGTTTGTGAGATGTTATTTTGATTCTTTCAAAATAGTATTTTACTATTTCGCGTCTTCTTTTAATAAAATCCTGAAGCCTTGTTAGCTGTGATATTCCTATAGCTGCCTGAAAATCCGTCATTTTGTAATCATAATGAAGACCGGTTTTATTATATCGTTTTTCTTTAATTATCGAATAATAACGTGTGTTATTGGTTATAAGCATGCCGCCCATTCCGGTCGTAATTATATCGAAAGGACTAAGTGATGCTATTACGATCGAGCCTATATTCCCAATAGGCTTTTCGTTCATTTCCGCACCGAGACTATGAGAGATATCTTCTATTATCGGAATGTTTAAATTTTTCAGTTCATCATAGTTTTCTAGAAATCCGCATAGATAACCAACTACAATAGCTTTTGTATGTGGAGTAATTTTTTCTTTGATTTTTTCTATAGTAATAAATAATGAATTTTCCTCAACATCAATCAGTATTGGTTTAGCTTTTTTAAACTGAAGAGCGTTCATAACTGAATAATGAAAATATGACGGCATTATGATTTCGTCATCAGGTTGAATATCCATAGCCTCTAGGGCTAGATGATATGCCGCGGTATGTGATGATACAGCACATGAGAATTTTACACCTACAAGTTCTGAAAAAGATTTTTCAAAATTCTTAATGGTGTTTCCCAGAGTCAGTTCGTCATTTATCAGGCAGTCAAGCACCCCCTCCAACTCTTTTCTTGTTATTGTCGGCTTTGATGATACAATATTCATAATACACCTTTTTCGAACAGCTTAATAATTACTGTTTCAATTAGAATTTAGCCACATATTATTGACAAGTTTTTTTTTCATGGTGATTATGAAGTTGAAAGCGAAAAATGTTTGTAAGCTGAGAGTATCGAATCCGCATGTACACCGGAGATTTTACTACAAGACTCAATGACCAGTCGTGCGGTTAATAACCGTGTGGTATTTTATCGAAATATTTTTTGTTTAGGTTTTTTTTTGTTTTATTCCTGTAATTTTTGATCAACAAGATGATAGGATTCGTCAATAATAAAGATTTGTAATAATATTTTTCCACTTTTTTTGCACATATGTGATTTTAACCGGTCGTAAAAATTAATGTTTGCGTTTTTTACAATGGAGCGAAAGTTTTTCGAAGCCTGCAAAAAATGATCAAACGCGGCAGAGAAGGAACCAAATTTCTCCGCAACAGCAAAAAAGACTTCCAGACATTTACGGACCACCTGTGCCATAGAAAAAGTATTGGTCATATCATGGATCTGTTTGATCCAGCGATAATTAGTCTCACAAATTTTCACCCAGATGTTTTTGTCCGCCTCAATAATAATGTATCTGCTTTTTTCTTCAGCATGCAATAGAAGCCGCTCCTGATAATGATGTTTCATCGCGAACAAAATGGAATCCACCCCTTCCGATTTCGAAATTTTTGAATGTTTAATAAAATTTTCCAGCTTGTCATCCAACTCAGTTGTGTAAACATAATGAAAGTTGTGTAGATCACTCATAAAAGCTCCTCCATTAATAAAAAATAATCCTCATATATATTAATAAGATTAATTTTCTTAAATGAAGAAAATATTTTTAATAATTTGATTGTATTTTATAACTTTTTTTTAAATTTGAATATTCTGGAGTTCGATAGCGAAAAAGAATATACATCTTGACATTAAGGTGTATTAGAATAAATCATACAAGAAATAACTATTTAAAATAATTACAGGTAATGCAATGCTGATGCAAAATTTTAAATTAACAGCCCGACTATATTTTGCGATTTTTATTATATCAATGGTCGGATGCCTTGCCGAGCAGAATAATCCTACCGATCCGAAAAGTCCTAATTATATTAATCCGATTGTAGTGTATAAATCAAACGGTGCGGTTTCCGGAGTGGTACCTGTTGATAATAAGAAATATGAGATAGGTAATACAGTTACAGTTCTGGGAAACACCGGTAACCTTGTCAGGAACGGATTCTATTTTATCGGATGGAATACCAAAAAAGACGGGAACGGCACAGTTTATGTGCAGGGCTCGACATTTTCTATCGGCAACAAAAAAGTGATACTTTACGCGATGTGGACAGATGCCCCTGTTGTTACGAATTTGACCTTTGTTTCCGGCAGCGGACAGGTCTCACTAAGCTGGGTTGATCCTGCCACTGTAGAATTTGACCATGTTGCAATAACATGGTCACCTGCCGAAGGAATGAATCAGCCGGTGACTGTAGCGAAAGGAACCCAGTCCGCATTAATAACCGGTCTAAGCGATGGAGCGAGTTACACCTTTTCAGTGAACTCAGTCGATGCGGCGGGGAATGTGCTGGCGAGTTACGTGTTTGTTGTGAAGACATTAGTGGCCTCTAATTTATCGACTTATACCGTCACCTATAATGGAAACGGAAATAGTGGCGGGTATGTTCCATTTGATTCAAATAATTATGAACAGGGGGTAACTGTCACTGTACTTGGAAATATAGGAAATCTTATCAAGGTCGGATATATTTTTGTCGGATGGAATACGCAAGCTGATGGAAGCGGAAGTTTATATTCACAGGGAACTGCATTTACAATTGGCTCAGCAAATGTAACTTTGTATGCAATGTGGATTATTCCTTCAACTAACGCCTTTTTGGCGGGAATTATTGTATCTCATGGAAAGCTACAGCCATCATTTGCGGCTGGTACGACAAGCTACCTCGACGCACCGATACCATATACAAACAATACTGCAACAATTACTCCGACTTTAGCCGACAGCAATGCGACAATAAAAGTGGATGGCACAACAGTCGTTTCTGGCAATGCTGTTACAAAAAGCCTTGTTGTAGGGGCAAACAATGTGAACATACTTGTTACAGCGCAGGATGGCGTAACAACCAAGACCTATACAGTCTGTATGTACCGAGCAGTTCCAGTGTTTAAAACAGGGCAGACAACGAGCTATCAAACTGGTGATGACGGCGATTCCAATATGCAGTGGGGTGCTCCCTGGTCAACCCCTCGGTTTGCTGTAAGCGGAAATACCGTAACTGATAATAATACAGGGCTGATGTGGATACAAAGCCCGCCAACCGGAACATATACATGGACTGGAGCATTCACATATATCGAAGACCTTAATAGTGCTGTCACTTATGGTTACAACGATTGGCGTATGCCAAACGTACGAGAACTGGCAAGTCTTGTGGATTTTGGTCAAAACATTCTATCTACATGGCTTAATGGACAGGGGTTTTCAAATGTACAGAGCAATTGGTATTATTCGTCAACGACTTATGCGCCCTCTATCACAAGCACGAGAATCGTTCTCATGGTTGGTGGCTACATGGGCGATGGCAATAAGTCGGATGGACGCTACGTGTGGCCTGTGCGAGAAAATTCCATCAATATCATGATAACTGGGCAAACAACGCAGTATAATACAAACGATGACGGACAATTAAAAAAAGGAACTGATTTTCCATCAACACGTTTCTGTAATAACGACGACGGAACAGTAACGGATAATATGACAGGTCTTATGTGGGTACAAAGCCCCCCGACAGGAACCTATACATGGGTTAACGGCTTTACATATATTAATGGTTTAAATAATGCAAATGCCGGTGCGGGAACTTACGGATATAATGATTGGCGATTTCCAAATGTAGAGGAGCTTAAAAATCTTGTAAATTATGGGCAGTCCGACTCGTCAACATGGCTTAATGCACAAGGCTTTTCTAATGTTCAGACAAACTATTATTGGTCTTCAACGACTTTTGCGAACTCTAATACTAGAGCATCTGTTGTTGGTATGTCTAACAGCTATGTGTCCGACATCAATAAGACGACTCCCTACTGCGTGTGGCCAGTGCGCGGAGGGCAGCGGTAGTTAAAAGTTAAAAGTTAAAAGTGGAAAGTTTATAAAGTTGATATGAAGAAGGTTGATTCCGTGCCCCTCGATACGTCCGGAAATACCGGATTTATCTCGATACGCCGATGCACCTCTCGGGGAGCTGACTATTGCGGTGAATTAAATCCAGAAGTTCGTTCGTTGAGTGAGCCGCAGGCTTGTACCGAAACGAACGATCCTCGCCAGACTTTCGTGGGAAATATTTCTTGACAATTATATTGATATAGGACATTGTCGAATATGCAAATAATTAACAATCAAAATATGTTTGTGGAAAATATATAATGCTGAAAATGATAGGTTGTCGTAACTATATAATATTTCTATTTATTGTTACACCTTTAATTCTAACCGCCGGATGTTTTGCTGAACGAAATAATCCCACTGATCCCAATAGTCCGGATTATTCGCCAAAAAAATATAGACTTATTTACGATGCAAACGGCGCGATTTCAGGAGACGTGCCAGTCGGCAATAAAAAATATGTTAAAGGCAGTGTAATCACCATTGAAGGGAATACGGGCAACCTTGTAAAAACTGCTTATATATTTTCTGGATGGAATACGATTGCTGACGGCAGTGGCGATAACTATGAGCCGGGTTCCTCTTTGACCATGGGGAAGGCTGATGTTACTCTTTATGCGAAGTGGACGACAATTATCATCAATCCTTTTATTATGACAATTAATACTGCTAAATCAGGGGTATCAGCGAATAATCAGTTTGAACTTCAAACGCCGGAGACTGGTCAGTTCGATTGTTATATAGATTGGGGTGATGATACAATTGAATATGTAACAGATAACAAAAATATTACTCACACATATGCTGCTGCTGGAACTTATGATGTAAAAATTTCCGGAATAATTCCCGGATTCAGATATGACGGTGCGACGAATTATGAAACTAGAAAAATTATCAATATAAAACAGTGGGGCGGCATAAAATGGACAGATATGACTGCAATGTTTACCAATTCAACATTTGAAACATACACAGCAATAGATACTCCGGATTTAAGCAGTGTAACAAGCATGAACAGCATGTTTGCGGGAGCAGTATTGCCGGGTAATATCAATATGTCGAATTGGAATACGGGAAATGTGATAAATATGAAAGGTTTGTTTTATGCTACTTCGCTGCCGATTGGTCTTGATATTTCTAACTGGAATACTTCTAATGTTACTGATATGAGCGGAATGTTTTTTCAAGTGACAATACCAAGCGGTTTTAATATATCAAACTGGGACACCGGTAAGGTTACGACCTTTTATGGAACTTTTTCTAAAGCAAAACTCCCGTCTGGATTTGATATATCTAAATGGAATACAGGCAATGTTACTAATATGCAAGGAGTATTTATGGAAGCATCATTGTCAATCGGATTTGATATTTCCGCTTGGAACACTATTAGTGTTACCGATATGACTGGCATGTTTCATAAAGTAATAATACCAAGCGGGTTTAATATCTCTAATTGGAACACGGGTAATGTTTCTAATATGTATGGAACTTTTGCTAATGCAACCCTGCCGACTGGGTTTAATATCTCTAATTGGAACACTGGTAAGGTTACTAATATGCAGGGAATGTTCGCTACTGCTAAATTACCTAATATTTTCGACATATCAAATTGGAATACAGGAAATGTCACTAATATGTCTGGCATGTTTTATCAAGTAACAATGCCAAGCGGTTTCAATATATCCAATTGGAACACAGGAAAGGTTACCACTATGCAGTCAATGTTTTCCCTTTCAATATTACCGAGCATATTTAATATTTCAAATTGGAACACTTCTAATGTTACAGACATGCATTCAATGTTTCTTTATGCGACTTTACCGGCATCTTTTGATTTGCGACATTGGAATGTGTCGAAGATACCAATGGAACCTTATATGTTTGGTGTTTTTTCCGGCGGTCAATTTAAACCAATTTGGGGAACAACCGGTATATAATTTATAAAATATATTTTATCAAAATGTATTGACTGGTATTTGTACAAAATAAATCATATGTTATTATAATCATCTGAAGGTAGTCTATGAAAAATAAAATTATTTCTCTACTGGTTATTGTTTTTGCTGTAACAATATCTATTGAATGTAAAAAGAATGAACCAATTTCTTTGAAAACCGAAAAAAAGGTTGATGTCGCCTTTGGCGTCGTAACTTTTATTACCGGTGCAGTAAGCATTAATGATAGAATTGCCGCATCTGGTGACCGTGTTGTTAAGGGGGATGTTGTTACCGTTA
>CAYLTM010000034.1:3427-5608 GCA_964386495.1 uncultured Leptospirales bacterium | reverse complement strand
TTACCGTTAAAGATAACTCCATGGCTGTAATTCAGTTTCTTCAGGATATTATTATTACTGTTAAAGAAAATACTAAGATAGAATTTGAGTCCATGGAAAAGACTATTAATGGAATATCTCCAATTGTGATCAAACAACCTCTCGGTCGGATGTTCAGCAAAATAATGAAAAAAGGTTCTGACTTTCAGGTTAGGACTCCAACCACAATCGCGGGAGTAAGGGGAACCGAATTTGAAACAATCGTAGGTGAAAAGTCAACTACGATAAAATTACTTACAGGGAAAGTAACAGCAGCTCCAATTGTGGATGAAATAGCTGTCGAAGAAAAATCTGTAGAAATTACAGAAAATACTAAAATTGAAATTTCGCATGATGATGTTAAAACACCTGAGCCGATTACTGTTGAAGAGAAACAGAATTTGGAAGCTTATGCGAAAATCGAACCGGTCATCAATATTGAAAGTGATGAAACATTGCAGAATTTACAATCACCAGAACCTGAAAAAAATCCAATTGTGATACCAGAAGAAATCAAAGAAGAAGTCCTTCCACCGAAATTGACAATTGAAAAAATAAAGAAAACTTATGGTAATATTTCTAAAATATTTTTAAAAGATGGGACGGAATATGTTGGAGCTTTTACGCAGTCGGGTGCGGAAATGGTCATTATTACTACAGATGGTACCATATCAATAAAATCAAAAGATGTCGCAAAAATATCATCCTTTAAGTAATATTAGGTTTATCATGAGAAATTATTTTTTAAAATATATTTTTACAGCACTGATATTTTTGAAAGCTGTTATAGTTTTCGCTGAACCAGTTTCAATAGCGGTTCTTCCTTATTCAAATCTTACAGGTAGTGAAGATTATTCATGGCTTCGGGAATCCCTTTCTGCGGAAATTAATAATTCGATGAGAGAGCGGTTTAAATTTACTGAAGTTGATGCATCATCTGTTTCGGGAACATTTGATGCAGGGAAACCAATATCAGAAAAAGATATTATTGCAGCGGCAGAAACCCTTTCATGCAGTATGTTGATTTTTGGTGAGTATAAATATGGCGAAACAAACAGTGAGATTATTATTGCGACACACGTTTACAGCAGTGCAACAAAATCCATAACGGAGAATTATGAAACACCAGTAACAGTAAGCTCAAATATGTTTTCTATGATATCGGATATTTCTAAAACAATAATCGATAATTTAAAAATGCCTAATCCTTCAACCGGATTGCTAGTTTCAAAGGGCTCGGTTGATAGCGTTGGTGTAATTAATCTTTCATGGAATAATGGAAAAAATGCCGAAAGCTATATTGTTATGCGAGCTGTTAACGGTTCCGAATCCATTGAAATAGCCCGAACAGTTGAACCAAATTATATTGATAGTAATGTGAAGATTGGCGAAGTTTATGATTATAGTATTATTTCTGCTGCTTCTGGCGGACTAAGTAAAGAGTCAAAACCGGACTTTGGCTATTTGCCGTTACCCACTCCAGAGGTATCTTCAAAATCAGAATCCGATGGTGTTGTGATATCGTGGAAAAGTATTGATGGTATCGAGCGTTATAAAATATTTCGTTCCGAACTTGAAAACGATGGGTATGTTGAAATAAGCGAATCATCTCTAACAGAATATAAAGATGCTGCTTCATCATCAGCAGTAATTTCGTGGTATAAGGTAAAGGCCGTCGGCAAGGATGACAGGTGTGTCAGCGAATTTAGTATTGCAATAAGTTCAACAGGGCAAATCGGGACATCCTCAGACTTTTCAGGTTCATCTTCCAGTAGTAAGAAATTTGATACTTCAACGGGATATTACACCAAAGGATTAGTACCCGGATGGGCACAATATTCATCCGGAAGTAAAAATAAAGGTTATTTGTATGGCTCAACCTTTATTGGTTTTAGTGCTGGATGGTTGGTCTCGGGTCTTTATTATTTTAATAAAAAAAGTGAGTATGAGTCATTGAATACTGAAAATACTTCGAAGTATGATGCCGCTTTTTCATCATATAAAACATCGGGTTATATAGCGACAGGTTTTATGATCTGCACTATATTATCGTATTCTGCAAACTGGATAGATATTGCATTTTTTTCAGATAATGATTATCTTGGTGGAAACTTCAATGATCTTCGAAAATCCGGCATTATTGCGGAAGTATCTTCTTATGAT
>CAYLTM010000034.1:0-3417 GCA_964386495.1 uncultured Leptospirales bacterium | reverse complement strand
ATTTATCAGCAATAATACCGTCTATAATTTCGGTATCATTTTTCGATATTGAATAATCACAATGTCAGTTATTATTGCTCTCCGTCCGCCCTCAGCAACAGCAAACTGTTTGGTAATTTTTGCTTGACAGTTATAATCGACAATAGTAAAAATAATAATGTTTCCTGAGAGGAACATAGTTGGTTTTATCGTATAAATATTTGTTTACCTATCAGGAAGTTAAGAAAAAACTGGAGGTTTTATGGCAAAGGTGTTATTAAAGGATATAAATAAGTTATATTCTAATGGATTCCATGCTGTTCACGATGTTAATATTGACATTTCTGATCAGGAGTTTGTTGTGCTGGTCGGTCCATCTGGATGCGGGAAGTCAACAACCCTGCGTATGATTGCCGGTCTTGAAGAAATCTCCAGCGGTGATTTAATGATTGGTGATGAGCGTGTTAACGATATGCATCCCAAAGACAGAAATATCGCGATGGTTTTTCAAAACTATGCTTTATATCCCCACATGTCTGTTTTTGAAAATATGGCCTTTAGCCTTAGAATGAATAAAACTTCAAAAGACGATATAAATAGAAGAGTGAATTCGGCAGCGGAGATACTGCATATCGAGAATCTTCTTGATCGAAAGCCTAAACAGCTATCAGGCGGGCAGAGACAGCGGGTGGCACTTGGACGAGCGATTGTGCGTGATCCGCAGGTTTTTCTATTCGATGAACCATTGTCTAATCTCGATGCTAAACTTAGAGTAACGATGCGTGCGGAAATTTCTCGTCTACATAATCAATTACGATCAACAATGGTTTACGTTACACACGATCAGATAGAAGCGATGACGATGGGTGATAGAATAGTTGTTATGAAGGATGGGTATATCCATCAGATTGATACTCCGATGAACCTTTACAATAATCCGATAAATCATTTCGTCGCGGGTTTTATAGGGTCTCCGCCAATGAATTTTCATAATGTTACCTTCACAGATGGGATGATTAAAAATACTGGAATTTCGATTAAACCTGGCGAACAACAGTTAAAAGCTTTAGCTCCTTTTAATGGGAAAAAAGTTATTATGGGTATCAGAGCAGAGGATTTGCTTCCGGGCGTTAATACTGAAGGAGCTATAAAAGGTATAATAGATGTTGTTGAGCCTCTGGGGTCGGAGATAATGCTTTATATCCGTGCTGAATCCGGTGAAAGTTTTGTAGTGAAATCGGATCCATCAAAAATCTACAAGGTAAATGAGCCCGTGGTACTTGGTGTTAGAACAGAAAAATGTTATTACTTTAATCCGGAGGAAACGACGGGTTCGAACGGCAAGAAAGAATGTGCTGTAATTAAATAAAAAATGAGCCGGATATCCGGCTCATTTTTTATTTAAAGGTGTTTGAAGTTAATTCAACATCCAGTTAAATTTTAAAGAATCGCAAATCGTTTTTTTTCATTTTCGTAGAGAAATAAAAAATCTTAATATAGCACAAGTGGGGGTGTTTTATGAGAATTAGACAGAAGCTTTTATCCGGGTTTGGTATAATCTCAATAGTAGCTCTTTTAATTGTAGGATTAATTGGGTATTATACGTCAAAATTGCTGATAGAGAATTTTGTATTTCAGAATGTAGCGGAACAGATAAATATTAATGTTGATTCACTGAAACTTCAATATCAGACGACACTTAGGAAGGAAGAAGTTGATCTTGGAATAATTTATAAATATTTTTTCACTTCATCAGGGAATCAGAAAATGACTACCGTTGATGCAGGTATGATTTCTATTGAACTGATAGAGCCTGATCAGATAACAAAATCCAAAATAATGATACCTGATATAAAGTATAACGGAGTTTCGCTGTATAAGAATAAGGCAATTGCATACGACCTGTCATCTCTTGTGACTTCTTATTATACTATATATATTTTGCATAATGAAAAACTTATAAGAGTTTTAACATCTTTGAAACTTGGTAATGAGCTGGCAGTTACTACGGAGATAGGAGAGCCTGCCGATGGTACATATATCGATAAATCATCAAAACTATATTGTGAGATTATTAAAGGTAACTCATTTGTCGGAACAGCTGAAATTTTGGGCAGAACCAATATTGTCGCGATGAAGCCTATTATTAATGAATCGAATATTATTATTGGAGCTATTTCGGCGGAAGTCAAGCCGGAAAAAATGGAGCGTTTGAAAGAAAGGATGATCGCTTCAAAAATTGGTGAATCAGGCAACATTGAGATATTTAATACTAAAGGTTATCAGCTCATTCATAATTCTAAAGAAGGTCAAATTAGGGATGACGATAACCATAAAAAAATGATTGAAATGAAGCAGGGACGGATTCAAGCAGTCATGACAGCCGATGCTCTTGATCCAATGGAAACCGCTGATACAGAAAAATATTATGTGTTCGGATATCTTCCAGAGCTGGAGTGGATTCTTGCGGGCAATGTTTATATTGAAGAGTTCTATCAGCCTATTTATACTTTACGAAATAGGCTGGCGGCTATTTCAGTTTTCGCATTTATTTTGATGATTGTTATGGCAATATATCTTTCGAATAAAATTGTAAATCCTTTAAACAAAGTTAATTCTGATATGACAACTCTTGTAGAGTTTTCTTCAAGTAAACATCTTACGATGGATATGAAAGAGGAATTTTCAGATATTTCGACTGATATTGAATCTTTAAATTCTGGTGAGAGTCCGGTGGAAAAAATGAAATTATCCAAGGACAGTTCTTCTGATGGCTCATCAGTTTCAGGTGATGAAATTTCTCTTTTTGCGGTTAATTTTGAATTAATGGCTGATCAGCTGAAAAAAAGTTTTTCGAAAATTGAATATCAGGGAAAAAAAATTGAAGAATATGCCAATCATCTTGAAGATAAAGTTCAGGAACGTACTTCAGAACTAAATTCTGCGATGGAGGAATTACGTGCCGCAAGAGACGCACTCTGGGGTGAAATGGCTCTTGCAAAAAAAATTCAGACTGTTCTTTTGCCGAATGATCCAAAGATGCATGGTTATGATATATCCGCCAGCCTTACTCCTGCTGATGAAGTTGGTGGGGATTATTACGATGTTATAACTGTTAATGGAAAAGACTGGCTGGTTATTGGAGATGTTTCCGGTCATGGTGTTCCAGCCGGATTGATAATGATGATGGTTCAGACAGCTATACATACTGTCCTTTCTAAAAATCCGAACATGCCAACTTTTGAACTTTTAGCTATTGTAAATGCGGCAATAACTGAAAATATTAAACGTTTGGGTGAATCTAAATATATGACGATGACTGTTTTTGCTGCTATTGATAATGGCGAGTTTTCTTTCGCAGGGCTTCATCAGGATATTTTAATTTATAGAAGTGCCAGCAAGACTGTTGAAACTATTGAAACAAGCGGGATGTGGATC
>CAYLTM010000033.1:26193-27865 GCA_964386495.1 uncultured Leptospirales bacterium | reverse complement strand
GTTTTTTTTTCAAACAAAAGAAAATTCAAATCGATAACAGGGAGAACCTCTCCTCGAAGATTAATAATCCCCTTAATGTAGTCCGGTGTTAAAGGCACTGGATAAACGTTGTAATACTCTATCACTTCTTTAACATGATCGACCTCAATACCATACAATTCAGATCCTATATAGAACGATAAATACTGAATAATCTGCTCATTTAGTTTTTCTGATATTTCATTTTTTTCCATAACTTCCCCGCCTTACAACCACTATAAATTACCGACTCGAATTACTTCACCAGCGATATCACGCAGATGAAGAACTTTATCCGCCGCTCCGAGTTTTATCGCTTCATTGGGCATACCGAAAACAACACAGCTCTCTTCATTCTGGGCGATATTATACGCACCCGCGTCCTTCATCTCTTTCATTCCACGGGCTCCGTCATCACCCATACCTGTCATAATCACGCCAATAGAGTTAACACCAGCATACTGCGCCGCTGAACGGAATAGAACATCAACAGAAGGGCGATGTCTACAAATTAAGGGGCCGCTCTTTATCTGAACACAGTATTTCGCGCCGCTTCTACAAATCATCATATGTTTATTGCCTGGCGCAATCAAAGCCCGGCCTCTAATAAGCCGGTCGCCGTCTTCCGCTTCTTTAACCTCGATATCACAATCAATATTAAGTCTCTGTGCAAACGATCTTGTGAAATTTTCAGGCATGTGCTGAACAACCGCAATCCCCGGACAGTCAAGCGGCATGTTCATTAGAAACTCACGCAAAGCCTCGGTACCGCCCGTAGAAGCGCCGACAGCAATGATCTTCTCAGTCGTGTGAATCATTGAACCGGAAACAGGTTTTAGTATAGCGTCAGCTGTCAGCTTTTTAGAAACCTCAAGCTTTCCAGAAATCGATTTCACCTTTGCCATGGATGCCGCTTTGATGATATCGATTATGTTTATTCGGGACTCTTCGAGAAAATTTTTCACGCCGATTTTCGGTTTAGTAATGATATCAACAGCTCCGTATTCAAGCGCCTGCAAAGTTGTCGCGCAACCATCGACTGTTAAACTCGAACACATAACCACTGGTATAGGATGCTGCGTCATAATTTTCTTCAAGAAAGTAATACCGTCCATACGCGGCATTTCCACATCAAGAGTAATCACATCCGGAGCTTCCTCCTTCATTTTTTCAACAGCAAAATACGGATCAATTACAGCACCAAGAACAACAATCTGCGGATCACTCTCAAATATTGTTCTGAGAGTATCTCTAACCACAGCAGAATCGTCAATTATCAGAACCCGTATCTTTTTCATATTATCGCTTGAACCATTCATGATATCTTTCAACCAATCTTTTGATATATTGTCGGTGCGATGTTTTTGATACGTTTCATCACGCCATACAGCGTTTCAGAATGTCCGATCATCAGATATCCGCCGATTTTCAACTTATCAATAATTTCATTGTAAATACGTATCTGCACAGGTCTGTCAAAATATATGATCATATTTCGGCAGAAAATTATATCCATATCCGGTATATCGCTATAACTATCATACACAATGTTGTGGCGTTCAAATTTTATTTGCTTTCTAAGCTCTGGAACAATCTTATGAAAACCAGCCATTTCTCCGTCGCCCTTCATAAAATATTTTTTTAGTAATTCTAA
>CAYLTM010000033.1:24672-26183 GCA_964386495.1 uncultured Leptospirales bacterium | reverse complement strand
TGCAAGTAGTTTATCTGAATAAACAGCCTTGTCGGCAGCTTCTAAAACTTTTCCGGAAATATCAGTCGCAAGAATTTCAAACTGATTATGCAGATGTTTGAAATGTTCCATGCAGACCATTCCAATAGAATACGGTTCTTCACCTGTTGAACATCCGGCACTCCAGATATTAATTTTCTTATCACCGGGATTATTCAAAGGATTAAATATTTCAGGTAAAACTTTTTCTTCAAGAAAATGGAAGTGATGCTGCTCTCTGAAAAAATCGGTTTTATTAGTAGTCACAACATCAATCATGTGATAAATTTCTTCATCATCTTCATGAATAAAGTCGTAGTAATCTGAATAATTATCTATCCCGAGAATTTTCAACCGTCTGCTTAAACGTGAAATCAGCATATTCTTTTTTTCCGCGTCAAGCTTAATACCGGATTCTTTATACACCACATCCGTAAATTTAAAAAATACATGATTAGGCATTTCTATGTTGGTGAAAATAACTGAATTAACAGCATCATTGACAACTGTCTGAATAGATTGCGATGAATCGTTTTTGGTTATTTTTGTCATAGAAACACCTCCTTTGATTTACTACCCGCATCCTAAAGGATGCGGTTCTATACAGAACAGAGCTTTGTTTTTAAGCTTTGATCTTCTTTCTAGTTTGAATTGATCCGCAGCCTTCAGGCTGCGGTTCTAACTTATATAGATACAGCATGATTAATATCTGGTGAAATTGTCATCGTTATTCATATCAATATTCACACCAGACTTTTTAGCACCGCCGATAAACTTTTTGCTGGCAGCTATCTGTTTTGCTGGTCTGGTTGTTTTAAATTCCTGACCTGAAGCGGCGTTGTTATCAACTTTGAAAAACATCGCGATGGATTTCAAAGACTCCGCCTGACTTGAAAGTTCGGTAGCTGTAGATGACATTTCCTCTGTCGCGGCAGCATTCTGCTGAATAACTTTGTCGAGCTGTTCGATGGCTTTCGTAACCTGTTCTATCCCTGCCGCCTGTTCCGAACTGGACACATTAATTTCCTGTAAAAGCTCTGATGTCTTTTGAATTTGCGGCACCATATCGCTCATAAGTTTCCCGGCACCTTCAGCTACTTCAACGCTCTCTTTAGACAGGATGCTGATTTCTTTCGCAGCGGTTTTGCTTCTTTCAGCAAGATTACGGACTTCAGACGCGACAACCGCAAAACCTTTACCATGCTCACCGGCACGTGCCGCCTCGATTGCGGCGTTAAGTGCGAGCATATTCGTCTGTACGGCAATTGCTTCAATGATGTCGATTTTTTCAGCGATAGTCTTCATCGCTTTAACGGTATCATTTACAGATCTGCCGGCATTCTGTGCGTCTCGTGCAGCTTTTTCAGAGATTGAAGCAGTCTGCTTAGCATTGTCCGCGTTCTGTACCACAGCACTGTTCATCTCTTCCATGGAACTTGTAACTTCTTCAACGCTTGATGACTGTTCAACAGCGCCCTGTGACATTTGTTCTG
>CAYLTM010000033.1:23528-24662 GCA_964386495.1 uncultured Leptospirales bacterium | reverse complement strand
CGCGAAAACCTGCACGTTAGTAGCGAAGTTTGTGAGGTCTGCCACCATTTTTTCCAGAGAGGCCATCAGCTCATCACTTTCCGAACGTTTAGACACCTCAACCATCAAATTACCGGCAGCGATATTTTTCGCTATATCAATAATACTCTCAATCGACTGCTTAACGGCATTCATGTTTGACGCAATTTTACTGAAATTATCAAAAGAATTTTTTGTATATTGATTCGGTTCGGCAACATTCAGGTCAAAGTTCATATCGCCGTTTTTAAGGTTTATTAAATTTTCAGCTAAACGGCTGATTTCTTTTTCTGTATAGGCCGCGTTTTTCACAGTAACCGAAACGTCCTGCACAATTTCGATATGTCCTATTTTTTCGCCTCTGCCATTTGTAATATACTGCACATCAACCTGGAAATCCATATCAAGTCCCGGTTGATTAAAAAATGATGTGTTCTGTCCTCGTCGAAGGCAGGTAATTCCGCACCCTTCCTTTCCGCAAATATCAGCACCCCACTCACGACACTGATGTCCTAACACATCTTTTCTTTTTTTACCGGTGACGGTTTCTGCCGCCTTATTAATGAAGGTCCAGCTCATGTTCATATCTGTTACAGATATCGGAAATGGAATTGTATCAAGAAGCTGTTCATACCAGAAGATTTTTTCGACAATAATATCCAGTGTTTTGTTAAAACCGTCTATAACAACCCTGAACTCAGGATGTATCTTTTCTGTATTTCCTCTTTTGTTAAAGTTTTCTTTTTCAGCGGCGGAAATCAAAACAGAAGTTTCAGTAACTGTAGCATCTATAATAGATGCGATATTTCTTTTCACCATAAATATTACAAATGCTATAAGAGATATTCCAGAAATACCCAATACTATTATTACAAAAATGAGGTTTTTTACTGGTGCTAAAACTTTATCAACAGGTAGTCCAACAGCAAAAGACCATGGAGTTTTTGTTTTTCCTACAACAAAAGGCGTTGAGATTATTACAAGCTCTGTTGACAGTTGTTCAGAATAAACTGTATATTCATAGGGTTTGCCTGACTTAATTGCATCTGCATAAACATCCGTAAGTTCGCCAATCATATCTCGCTCAGTCTCTCTCATCTGTTTACCTAATCTAGA
>CAYLTM010000033.1:21430-23434 GCA_964386495.1 uncultured Leptospirales bacterium | reverse complement strand
TTACTGAACATTGCTGAGACACCGGTTTCATAGGGTTTAACATTTTCGATAAGTTTTTGTATTTTGGATAGTTCAATGTCAATACCGACAACCCCAAGAACTTTTCCGTCTTTTTTAATCGGCACTACTACGCTAGTTAATAATATTTCCTTTCCAGCTAATTTATAGAGATAAGGATCGATAATTGATTCCTCACCACTATTCAAGGATATCTGATAATAATCACCAGCACCGGCTTTATCATAATCAATTAATGGCTCAACGTCGACTTTACCGCTACCACGATTCCAGTAAGGTATGAATCTTCCTGTAGAATCCGTACCAGTCTGACCGGAATAAATTTTGTCCAGACCATCAAGAGCGTTTGGTTCCCAACATGTCCATACACCAATAAAATCCGGATTAGATTCAACAACACGTTGCAACATATTATTATAATTGTTACGTCTTTCAGCCGGAAGCAATGTTTCATATCCTTCCATTATTTGAGTAATCGTTCTGGCAGCATCGATACCAACTTCAAGCTGTGCCTGAACATTCATTGCGTGTTTAGCCGCAAGATTTCGTGAGTTTTCCATCGCTGAGTCAACAGCAATCTTCCGAGAATTAATGCTGACAATAATCAGAACAGCCGCTACCACAAAAACATTCAGGCTCAAAACAAAAACAAGAAGTTTTGAGCCGATTTTCATTTTACCCATGACATTAAACATTTTACTAAACATATTATCCCTCAATAAATTTTAAATCAATATCTTGTAAAACCATCATCATTGTTCATATCTATATTCACACCAGACTTTTTAGAACTGCCTAAAAACTTTTTGCTGCTCACAATCTGTTTAACGGGCTTCGTTTGTGCTGACACCTCTCTGGAAATATTCTCAGAATTATCAACCTTGAAAAACATCGCTATAGATTTCAAAGACTCAGCCTGACTTGAAAGTTCAGTAGCTGTAGACGACATTTCTTCTGTCGCGGCGGCGTTCTGCTGAATAACTTTATCAAGCTGTTCAATGGCTTTCGTAACCTGTTCTATACCTGCCGCCTGCTCCGAACTAGACACATTGATTTCCTGTAAAAGCTCTGATGTCTTTTGAATTTGCGGCACCATATCGCTCATCATTGTTCCAGCGTTTTCTGCTACCTCAACACTCTCTTTGGACAATGTGCTGATTTCTTTCGCCGCGGTTTTGCTTCTTTCAGCAAGATTACGGACTTCAGACGCGACAACCGCAAAACCTTTACCATGCTCACCGGCACGTGCAGCCTCGATTGCAGCGTTAAGCGCGAGCATATTCGTCTGCACAGCGATAGCTTCAATGATGTCAATTTTTTCAGCGATAGTCTTCATCGCTTTAACAGTATCATTAACAGACCTGCCCGCCTCCTGAGCGTCTCTCGCGGCTTTTTCAGAAATGGAAGCTGTTTCCTTGGCGTTGTCCGCGTTCTGTACCACAGCACTGTTCATTTCTTCCATGGAACTAGTAACTTCCTCAACACTTGATGACTGCTCAACAGCGCCCTGTGACATTTGTTCAGCGGTAGAACTGAGCTGTTGACTACCGGTAGCTACCTGCTCAGCGACAACCTGCACATTAGAAGCGAAACTGGAAAGATCCTCTACCATTTTCTGTAGAGACTTCATAAGCTCATCTTTATCTGAACGTGACTCAATTTTCAACATAAGATTTCCAGCGGCAATCTGCTGCGCCGCCGAGGCAATATTGTTTAACGCGTCTATCAGCTGATTAAGATTATTTTTAATAGCGTTGAAATCACCATTATAAGTATCTATAATTTTATCGGGAATATCCCCTTTACTAATTCTATCAACATAAACCGCAGCAACATTAAGCGGTCCGATAACCGAATCGAGCGTGCGGTTAACACCGTCAACAATGGCTTTGAAATCACCCTGATGTTTTGACGCGTCAGCTCTGGTATTTAATTTCCCGTCGATTGCCGCAACAGCAAGAATATTAGCGTCTTTAACAAGTGCAG
>CAYLTM010000033.1:9561-21420 GCA_964386495.1 uncultured Leptospirales bacterium | reverse complement strand
GCAGTGACAGCATCGATACACTGGTTAAGATTATTTTTGATTTCGTTGAAATCACCTTTGTAATCATCAGTAATTTTATTTGGAATATCTCCCTTACTAATGCGGTTTACATAATCGGCAGTTACATTTAACGGTTTCACAAAAGCGTCGATTAAACTATTAAGCCCATCTATTAAAGGTTTAAAATCTGCAATAACACCCTTTCTTTCAGCACGAACATCAAGTTTACCATTTAGAATATTTTGAGAAAGATTTTCAATGGTATTGATTGCCATAATTATTGGGCGTACAATGACTCTTCTCGCGAAAAAAACCGCAAGAAAAACACCAATTACTAATAAGACCATGGATATTA
The DNA here is from genome assembly GCA_964386495.1 of uncultured Leptospirales bacterium. Lineage (GTDB taxonomy): Bacteria > Spirochaetota > UBA4802 > UBA4802 > JAFGJZ01 > CAYLTM01. The sequence goes on along the minus strand of CAYLTM010000033.1, from coordinate 21,065 downwards.
TAATAATACTAATCCGCATAGCCGTAACCTGTTGAAAGACATCTGCCTTATAAGCCCCGACAGCGATAGACCACGTAGTACCTTTAATCGGGGTATAGCTGAAAAAGCGGTCAGTTCCCATGAATGGATATTCGTCGAAACCTGTCTCGCCTTTTGTCATTCGATGAAACATCGCCGCAACTCTAACAAACTCTTGATTAGTTTTACTTTCAGTAATAAGATTCCTTTGTTTAAGAACATCATCACGATTCACATAGGCGATGAAGGTTCCTTTTCCATCAATTATATAGGAATAACCTTTTTTACCATAAGTAATTTTATCCGTAAGATCGCTTAACCATGTAGCGTCAAGAATAGTTAAAACAAACCCTGACACCTGCCCTAGATTATTTTTTATCGGAACCGCAAACATCATAACAGGTTTATTAAGAACGCGGTGAATCATTACATCTGTTATTACAGACTCCCCCGCCATAGCTTTAGAAAAGTATTCTCTATCTTTCACATCGGTTTTTGAATTATCATTAAACGTAGCCAAACCGTCCGGTGTAACAATTCCAATCTGGAAATAACCAAGTCTTTTAGTAGCTCTATCAAGAAATGACAACTGCAAATCTAAATCCATTGACAGGACATCCGAGCTTTCCGCAATTTCGCGGGTCACAGTAATATGTTCATGAAGAGTTTTTTCAACCAACGAAGCACCATATGAAGCTATCTGTTGTGAAGAAACAATTACTTCAGAGTGAAGTGCATTGTAAGCCTGCATATACGACATGAAACCAATTAAGGACGATACAAATGTTAATAAAAGCACAACACCTGAAATGAGTTTATTTCCTATAGTCATTTTACCTAAAACATTGAACATTTTACTAAACATACATCTTCCTCCAATTACAAAAAATTCTTGTTATTCTTTCTGACTCATTCAGCGTTTCAGAAAACTACAATTCAACATATTCACAAAACTCAATAAAAACTATTCTCCAGACTCATCCAGATAGCCATCAAGCTCAGCCTTCGATATAATTTTTTCAGCATCAACGATGACAATTATTCTACCATTAACACGACCAATACCTATAACCGAATCACGATTAGTATTATTTGAAAAATGAGGAGTATTCTGAATATCATTCTTAGAAATATTCATGACATCGACAACAGCATCAACAATCAGACCAATGAGTTTATTAAATATTTCAACGATAATTATGGTTGTGGAATCATCATAAATTTTTTCAACCATACCGAATTTTACACGAAGATCCAGCACAGGAACGATGATACCTCGCAGATCAAAAACGCCTTTCATGTAGGGAAGGGAATCCGGTATAACATTTATTGACGGCATAACAGAAACTTCTCTGGTAAATTTTACATTAACCGCAAATAATTCATCATTCAAAGAAAATACTACATATTGTTCATCATCAACAGCAGAATTATTAAGTCCAATATTTTGCATAAATCAAAGACCTTCCTTTTCTTCAGTTATATTCAAACCATAGTATTCATTATTTATTATTCATTAAAAGTCATTATATTTATTACATAACAATTGTCAATCACTACAACAAGAATAAATATAAATTGTTGTGTTATATTATTGAATTAAAAATTTTTCAATTTATTTCTATTTTACAAAGAATCTACTCCAAAACAAATAACTCGTCAATCACATAATTTGGTTATTTCATAATAAATATAACTTCCATAGGATTGTTGACTTATTTCAGAACGTATTTTAAATATAATATAAACGAACAAAAATGTCAATCACCCGAAAGGGTGTTTTTAGCACAATCGATGGGGGATTTCGCCATCCCCCAAATGGGTGATTTCGGCATCCCCTTTTTGGGGGATACGAATGACACTAAATGGTAAATTAATGGTGTCAGAGCAGTTATTAATGGTGCCAGAGAACGTTTTTTTGCCTAGTTACGCAAAATTCCGCATAGTTACGCTAAATTTTGCGTAACTATGCGGAATTTTACCACATATGTGTTTTTTGAAAAGGTGTCAGAGAACGTTTTTCTTAGGTAGATAGAAAAATCAGAGTTATTAAACATATTATTGTGATTGTAAATTTAATCACATAATATAACATTGAGACGAAACTTGCTTTTGCTATAAAAGTTTACAATAAAGTCCTTCGAGGATCCAATGAAAAAATGGTATGAAAAGATACTAGAAAAATATGAAGGTGAAGATCACCAAATTAAAAGGAAAGCACAAATATTATTACTGGTAAATATATTCGCTATGACAATAGTATTGTTTCAGGGAATTGTTATGTTTTTTACAAAAGCTTATACAGTTTCCGCGCTATGTTCCATAATGATAGGTGTTCACTTATTAATTACAGTTCTCCTGATATATAAGAAAGTTACTCTTGCATCAAACATATTCATATATTTACTTTTCACTGTAATGTTTTTATCAATTAAATTTGATGACTATGTAAACGCTTACGAAACTTACGTATTCGCAGCGTTAGGTCTTGTGTTATTGATTATCAGCAGCCTTATCAGTTTTGGTACTAAGCAAACGAGGATGGTAATTTTTCTTGTGCTGCTCGGAACGATAGCTTTATGGTTAATAGATATTTTACCCGCGAATAATTACAAAATAGACACTCTGCAGATTCAGAATATCACTACATCATTAATACTTATTCTCGTTGGAGGATTCGCCGGGATTATTCTTGTGAAAATTCAGAATAATTTAGTACTTTTAACGGAATCTGAAAGAGATAAAATAAAAAACATGCTGTCAATGACAGAGATTTACACAAAAAAATCCCTGGTATCGATTATCGCGGAAGGAAAGGATCCGACAAAATTCAGTCCAGAGGAAAAGATGACAGCGATATTGTTCTGTGATGTCAGAAACTTTACGGACTTTTCAGAAAAAATGAAACCAATCGATATTGTCGGGTTTTTGAATTCATTTTTCACCAGAATGAATATAGTTATTCAAACATTCAATGGGGAAATTGACAAGCTGATCGGTGACTGCATTATGGCAAGTTTTGAGGATATTAATAACGCACTGAATTGCTCAATTGAAATGAAAAACAGTATGCAGAAATACAACAGAGATCGTGCAGCTTACGGGCTAATGCCTATACAAACTGGTATTGGAATATCATACGGTCCGGTGATTATTGGAAATATCGGGTCTCAGAGCAAAATGGATTTCACCGTCATCGGCGATATAGTAAATTGTTCAGCGAGATTAGAATCGCTGACGAAAACTTACGGGTTGAATATTTTAACTTCCGTTAAACCGGAACATCACTATGAAACTTTTGATCACCATCGCCATATTGATAAAATCCGTGTCAAAGGAAAACATGATTCAATCGACATTTATGAATTGTTCGGGCATGAACCGGATTATATTAAGAAATTCAAAACCGAAACATTATCCGCCTATCAGGAAGCATATTCTCATTATAAAAAAGGTGACTTTATAAACGCGGAAAAGCTTTACGGTGAACTTATCAACAGAGCAGGTAATCATAAATATATTCCAGGTCTTTGTCTGGATCCAGTGCTGAATTTCTACAGCGGCAGATGCTTCGAATTAAATCGCCTGGTAAATACCGGTTTAATGTCAATTGACGAATGGGACGGAATATATTCCTTTTTACTAAAATAGATTGTTTTTCAGAAATGATTCGAGATATTTTTTTATAGAAAAATTATTCGTAGGTATAAGTACCTGATTTTTGCTTGTCATAAAATGATCTTACTGATAAAATTGTTATAGTCGATATAATTTTTATTAAACCATTAAAATTATTTGAACTTCCCTTATAAATGCTAGGAGTTACATAATGACAGAAAATAAAGTAACCGCCATAATAATGTTTGTTGATATACGAGGATTCACAAAATGGTCAGAAAATATAGAAGTATTTCAACATTCATCAGAGTTTATTTCAGATTTTTACAAAGAAATTCAAAAATCATTTAATAACTGGTACTTAAAGCCTCTTGGCGATGGGATGCTTCTCGTTAAAGAAATAATCACAGTTGATTTTTATGAAATATCCTGTAAGGAAATCGTGGATATACTAAATACTATTGAAGATCTAAATGAGAAGTTCAATAATATCTGTGATTTATATTCTAAAAGAATGGGACAAAAGACAGATTTGCATTTAGGCTGGGGTATCACCCGCGGAACGATTAATAAAATCAATAATGTTCTTGAAAAAGAAACCGATTATATCGGATCAAATATAAATAAGGCGGCTAGATTATGTGATGTCGCACGACCGTATGGTATTGCAATTGACAAAGGCGATTTTGCTGATATTCCTGCTGGGTATAATTTGTTTTCCCAGACCCGCAAGCTTGAAAGTATCAATGAAATAGTAAATGTATGGGTGTCTGCAAATATTTATAACACTTTCATTACCCGGGAAAAACTTAGAGAAAACCCGGAAGTTCATATTGCCGGAATATGTATTAACAACAAACAAGAAATATTACTATCACGAAGAAATTCAAACCGGGCATTGTATCCCGGCTTATATGAAGGATGCGGTGGTCAATTGAAATATTCCGAAGGATTCAAAGAAGGAGTTACTAGACATTATCGTACAGAAATGAATATATCAGTTAGTGTTCTTGATATATATACACTTTATGATATTAATATTCCAAACCATCCCCATATACCGGGAATTGTCTTTTTATGTCAGCATATTGAAGGTATTCCGGAATCCGCAAACCATTCAGAGACAAAATGGATTCCTATAAATGAGTTGAAAATAATTCCTGACAATGAATTTATTCCAAACCTTAAAAATGAAATTGAATCATTATTAAAAAGGTTTAATGTCAATTGATGAATGGGACGGAATATATTCCTTTTTACTAAAATAGATTTTGTTCTTCAGAAGTGATAAAGATTATGCATCTTATCGACATTGCTGCTGAAAATCCGGCTACCTTTAATACCGCTAATAATTAATTTTCCGTCGTTTCTGGTTTTCCCGATAACGCCGACTGGCACGCCCTTCATAATTTCATTGAAGCGATGAATATTCTTGTCGTTAACAGTTACCAGAAACCGTCCCTGTGTTTCAGAAAACAGCAGCTCGTAATCAAAATTGATGCCGCTGATAATTGCTCCGGAAAGATCGATGTCCGCACCCATCATACCGCCGACTGCGGATTTCATTATAGCGTTTAATAATCCGCCACGCTCTATGCTTACTGATGACGAAATGAGATGTTCAGCAAACGCCGACGTTACCGATTTATATGCCTTAACATTTGTGTCATAATCAACTTTTGGTACTAGTCCGCCGGAAAAAGATTCCGGAGAGATTCTGTTAGAGAATTCGTAAAACTCGCTGCCGTTCAGCTCATCAGCTGTGGTTCCTATTAAAAAGATCGTGTGATCAGCACCTTTGAAATCAATTGTCTGACAAGTCTCCACATTGTTAATCACCCCGATGGAGGATATCAGCAATGTTGGAGGTATCGATATCGCGCATGGATTAAAATTTTCATCATAACCTTTGAAGTCGTTGAACATGCTGTCTTTTCCTGATACAAACGGTGTGCCGTATTTCACCGCGAAATTATAGCAGGCCTGCACAGCTTCCTTCAACTGACCAAGACGTTCCGGATCTGTGGAATTACACCAGCAGAAATTATCGAGAAGCGCGAGAGAATCCAGTGTTCCGCCAACGCTGATAATATTTCTGATTGCAGTATCTATTGAACAGGCAGCCATATTATAAGGATCGAGTTCGCTGTAAAGCGGATACATCGACTGGGAAATCACCACACCTTTTTTTGACGACAACAGCGGCCGGATGACAGACACATTCGAGTTGACCTTTCCCTTGCCCTGCAGAGGTTTCACAACAGAGTTTGCCTGAACTTCGTGATCGTACTGAGTGGAAATTTTTTCAAACGATCTGATATTTGGTGATGCTATAAATTTTTCGATAGTTTGCTGATAGTCCGTAATGTCGGTGTTTTTGTTTTTCGGATACCGGATTTTTATAAAGTTGGTTTTGTAAACCTTTTGCGGCAAACCGTTATGCAGAAAATCCATGTCGAGGTTAAACACTACATCATTTCCGCATTTAACGATGCCTCTTCCGCTGGCAGTAAATCTTCCGATAGCGACAGCTTCCACGCCGCGCGATTTGAACAACGCGAGAAGTTCATTGAGATTATTTTCTTTTACAGAAAAGGTCATGCGCTCCTGAGACTCGCTAATCCATATCTGCCAGGGAGATAATCCCGGATACTTCAAAGGAATATTTTCCATGTTGACTTCAAAACCGCCGGACTCCTTCGCCATTTCGGCAACCGAACAGGACAACCCGCCCGCGCCGTTATCAGTGATCGATGTATAAAGCATTCTGTCGCGGGCTTCTTTGACAATCGCGTCGGACATTTTTTTCTGAGTGATAGGATCACCTATCTGCACGGCTGTCGCGGGGCTTCCGCTAGTTAGTGCTTCGGAGGAGAATGTCGCGCCGTGAATACCATCAAGACCAACCCGACCGCCTGCAATCACAATGTAATCACCAGACTCGGCTTTTTTTTCAACTGATGACACGCCATTAATTTTTTTCGGGATTAGACCAATCGTGCCGACGAATACCAACGGCTTGCCCTTATATCTGTCATGGTAATATACAAAACCCTGAGGGGTCGGAATGCCCGAACAATTGCCGCCGACATTAACCCCATGAACAACACCGTCTTTAATACGCTTCGGCGAAAGGAGTCTGGTTTTTTCATCCTTGTCGCGATACAGCGGTTTAGTGTCATCCTCGTGACCAAAACAAAAGCCATATCTGTTGGCAATAGGTTTCGCCCCAAGACCAAAGCCCATCAGGTCGCGGTTGACTCCCACTATACCGGTTATCGATCCGCCGAAAGGGTCAAGCGCGGACGGACTATTGTGAGTCTCAGCTTTGTCGGCGACAATATAATCATCATCAAACTCTATGCCGCCTGCATTATCTGAAAACACCGAAAGACAAAAATCTTTTGACCCTTTTGCTTTACGGATTTCGTCGGTCGCGCGTTTTATGAAATACTTGAAAAAGCCGTCGGTTATGCCATCAATATTCGCGGCAAATATCGTATGCTTGCAGTGCTCGCTCCAGGTCTGCGCGATAGACTCAAGTTCGATATCTGTCGGATTACGTTTTTCAATTTTCAGAAAATAATTTTTAATCGCGTGCATCTGATCAATATCAAGCGCGAGCGGACCTCTGCTAGAACCATCCGCGTTTTTAATGCCTTCCTTTCCGAGTCTTACAAGCTCATTATCCGGAAGATTAATATCTATAGTATCAGCGGAATTTTTTTCGTGAAGTTCCACCAGCGGCAATTCAAGAGAAAATCCTTTGCCGCGGTAATCGCTGCTGGTCATTATCGCACAATGCTGTATCAGGGGATTGTAAAGTTCTTCAGACATAGCCGCGATGTCTTTTTTCGAAAGCCGGCATTTAATAAAATACGATATTGTTGAAAACACCGAGTTTTTGGAATTCACATCCTTTTTAAGAACATCCTTCATAACCTCGAAAACTGTATGCGAAATATTATCAGTTACTCCGGGTAAATATCCGATTTCAAGAGCCCAATCAAAATCCTCGATATCGGTAAATTTGTTAATTGTGAATTTTTGTGTAACAGGCTGCGTTAGCGCGTTGGCAAGCAGACCGGCTTCATGATCATCAAGCGCGGTATTTATAAGATAATTATCGCAGACATATATCTGATCAACCGCATAACCAAGTCCGTTTAATTTTTTCGATAACACCATTCCACGGTAGTCTGTAAATTGACTGGATACTTCAATTCTATAATTTGCTAACATAAATATTTTCCTGCTGAGTATTCTAATTTTTGATTTTTTTGGATAATTCTTTTATTAAAAATTCGATTTGGAAAGGTTTCTGCAGAAACAAATCGACTACCTTTGTGTTTTTCAAATTTTTGTTAAAGGTCCAGCCGGTAGATAGCACAGTGATTGTTTTGTGATTAATTTCTTTTACAACAGTCAAAAACTCTATACCGCTCATGTCTTCAAATCCATAATCTGATATTACAATATCATAGTGATTGGTTTTTATTTCGCTCACACCAAGCGTGGTATTTGTCAATACCGTAACTTTGTTGCCCATGTTGTTGAATAATTCAAAAAGAATATCGCTGATCGCGGTTTCATCTTCAACAATCAGGATTTCTTTATCACGGATTTTGATGTCGGTTAATTCCTCTACAAGTGCGGTATCGTGATAAATCATTTTAGCGGGTATTATAGCGATTACTGAGAAGATCTCCGGAGATTCTTCTTCAAATATACGTATGTTAATTTTTTCAGCAATTCTTCTAATTTCGATTTCAGGCAGATAATTTGCCATAGGGTCGATGGGTTCGCTGAACAAGTACTCTTTCCGGATGGATACCGACAAAACCATGTCACCCTTTTCTTTCAGAGAAATTTCAATAATACCTTTCTTGCCGAGCTTTGACGCGACTTTGAAAATTATTGAAACAATGATTTCTTTAATAAGCTTGATATTTCCCTGCACCATGAACTTTGTAAAATATTGTTTAGTGATCCTGATATCGCGTTTATTTTCCTTTTTTTCTACCCTGAAATTTATGTTGGCAAACTCAATGGAGTCGCGAATCAAATCAATAATGTTTACGATTTCACTGTCGGAGGAATCACCATTATCTGTCAAAAATTCCTGGATTCTTTTTATACGGACAGCCGCGTCTGACGATGAAAGGTTGATGACCTTCAGACCGTCGAGCACATTTTTCTTGTCGGACAATTGGAGCAGCAATTGTGATTTATTAACTACAATATTAATCGTATTATTCAACGAGTGCAGCAGTCCCTTGGTGATGTTGCGTAGTATATTAGCTTTATTTAATAGAGAAAGTTTTTTCTCAAGATATTTTTGTCTGGTGATATCTTCAAAAATTATATCCCCGCCGATAATTTTTTTATCCTGTAATAACTGATAAAAAACGATATTTACATATTTTTCAATTTGCTTATGATTAACAATTTTAACATCGTTGATGCGTTTAAAACTCATATTACCGGAAATTACCTCATGTGAAGCTGTCCGGAATTTTTCGAGATCATACGACATAAATAGTTTAAAAATCAACTCCCTGTCTTTAAAAAGATCATTTCGTGTTTTACCAGTTAATTCTTCTATAGAGTTTGACGCGGCAATAATGTTTAATTCCGAATTTACTCGAAGCACTGGAAACGGAGAGAATTCAAAAAAGTTTACATTGTCGAGTGTATTGTTGTCGCTTATCGATGAAGCACTTTCGTCAAACGCGAGAAAGGAGTCTATTCTTTTAGGATCTGCCAATTTAAAAAAAGCCAGAATCCCCGGCGTGGAATAATTATATATCATCGGGTAAAGATGTATCTCAACCGGCAGCTGAAGTCCGCTGGACGACTTCAATACCGCGTAACACTTTGCCTCATGACCCGACAAAGCTTTCTGAAAACTAACAGCAAAACGCTTTCTATACTCGGTATAAAAAGTGTGCTCAGTATCGAGAGCGAGATAATTCGTGTCGCTTCCGCCGATTATCGTTTCCACAAAAAGGTTGTTTTTAAAAATCAGGGTTCCTTCTGAATTCATTACGCAGACTGGAATTTTCATTTGGTTAAAAACTGAGTAATCCATTATACCTTTCTTTTTATAATATTCTCACATAAAAAGCCAAATTCTCATTATTGCATTATTAATCAACTTTTTTATTTTTCCGCAAAAAAATGGTGTCAGAGACCTTTTCATGCATAGTTACGCATAGTTACGCATAGTTACGCATAGTTACGCATAGTTACGCATAGTTACGCAAAAATTTGCGTAACTATGCGGATTTCTCACATATGTGATTTTTCCTGTCCGAAATGGCGAAATGGTGCCAGTGGTGCCAGAGTGGGCTGTTCCATCTGAGTGGTTTTTTAAGGAAAACAAAGGTACCATTTTTATCAAAAATAATAATTTTTTAGAATAAAATACTATTGATTCTAGGCATGATATATTTTATAGCATCATAATAAAAGTGATAAATAAATATGTTTGAATTCATATAAATGCAAGTTGCCCGTGAACTGGAAATAAGCCGCATTATTTATTTCATCAATATCGCTATCCTCCACACAATTCCGCTCAAAGTCTTCAATTTCAAATCCAAAAACGCCAAACCTCCTCTTTTTCCTTGTTGACAAATATAAAGAATATATTTACATTGTAAACAGACATTGACAAAGGAGATTCTATGGTCGGAGAAAGAATAAAACAAAGACGCCAGGTTCTTGGTCTTTCCCTTCAGGATGTGGCAGACCAGCTAAGCCAGCTTGGTGAAAGCATCACGCGTGCCGGACTTTCAAAATATGAAAATAATAAAAGCAAGCCTAAGGCACAGTTCCTTTGGAATCTTGCAAAAGTGTATGGTGTGCAGAGTGACTATTTTTTTGCCGAAAACACCGCAGATATTGAATGGCTTGCTTTTCGTAAACATGCAGCTCTTACCAAAAAAACAGAAGAGATGGTAAAGTCATATGCATCAGAATATTTGAACGGGCTTCTTTCTCTTGAAACGGTTATGGTTCCAGACCGTAAGCTTGGCACAGTGAAAAAACAAAAGATCACCGATATAAAAGAAGCAGAACAAATTGCAGACAATCTCCGGCATCAATGGGAGCTAAATAATTGGCCAATCGAAAGCGTCACACAGTTACTCGAAGAAAAAGGGTTTTATGTTATTGATCAATGCGTTGATGATAGAAAGTTCGATGGTCTTTCCGGCGTTGTAAATAATAAGAATCTTCTAATAATTTCACGCTCTGATATTGCAGTAGATCGTAAGCGGCTTAATCTTGCACATGAGCTTGGGCATCATCTTATTGATATAGATGGCGAACGAGAGGAATCAGCAGCGTATGCTTTTGCATCTGCCTTTCTCATTCCATCCAAAGCCATCTATGATGAATTAGGTCAAAATCGCAAAAATATAGATATTAAAGAACTTATACTTCTTAAAGAAAAGTTCGGCATAAGCATACAAGCACTCACAATACGTTGTCGTTCTCTTGGTATAATTAGCGAATCTCAAACAAAACAGATGTTCATGTATTTCCGTAGTAATTATTACCATGTGAACGAACCGGGCCGATGTATCCATCGTGAAGAACCGCTTTATTTTAAGAAAATGATTCTTAAAGCTGTAGCGGAAGGTGTGGTCAGTGATGACAAAGCCGGTAAAATATACCCCGGTTTTGAGTCTATAGGGGAGGAAATCATGAGAACATCAGCATGGAAATGGAATGAACTTCGATCACTCCCTCTCGAAGAAAGAGAGCGTATATTAAAACAGGCATCCGAAGCAGCAGAAAGCGACTATGCGGCAGGTAGCGTTCTCCGGTGAGTGTGGCGCCTTGCGCGGTCAGCAGGTTCT
>CAYLTM010000033.1:7556-9551 GCA_964386495.1 uncultured Leptospirales bacterium | reverse complement strand
GGTAGCGTTCTCCGGTCTTTTGAAGCAAGCGGGGATATGTATGACGAAACCGTGTAGAGGTGAAATCTGGTTTGTCGAATTCGATCCAGTTAAAGGCGGTGAAATAGGTAAAACCCGTCCGGCAATTGTCATCAGTGTTGATGGGGTTGGTCGTTTACCGCTTAAAACCGTAGTTCCTATTACCGATTGGAAAGCACAGTATGACCAGTTTCCGTGGTTTGTGTGTATCAAACCGTCTGGCACAAATGGCCTTACTAAATTATCAGGAGCCGATGCGTTTCAAATAAAGTCACTTTCCGAAACACGGTTTAAATCACGCGTTGGTGTTATAACAAAACCAGAGATTGAAGATGTGGTAAGTGCTGCAGCACTGTGTATTGGAGTGTAAAATGCAGAGTTTTCTACAAAACGACCGTATAAAAAAACTGTTAAAAATGCGGGAGAATATCCATCTCGAATTTAAAGAGGCGGCATCCGCTCTCCCGTCCAATCTTTTTGAATCAATTTGTGCCATGCTTAATCGAGATGGCGGCGATATTCTTCTGGGTGTTACCGACAGTGGTAAACTCATTGGTGTGCGTGATGAAGTTGCAGACAAAATGATTACCGATCTTGTCAATATGTCAAATAATCCATCAAAGCTTGATCCTCCATTTATCCTCTTTCCTCAGAAGCATCAGATTAACGGCAAGACCATTATTTATATACAGGTGCCTTCAAGCTCACAGGTGCACAAAACAGCACAAACCGTATTTGACCGCAGTAATGACGGCGATTTTAAAGCAGTGCATCCTCATCAGGTGGCGTTAATTGTAAACGATAAACGCAATCATTATACCGAAAGCACTGTCTATCCCGCGTTGAAGTTCAGTAATTTCAAAGAAGACCTGTTTCCAAAGGTGCATAATTTAATACGTAGTAATCGCGACGATCACCCCTGGCTTGCGCTATCGAATGAACACCTCCTTGAAAAGGCCGGACTATGGAGGCAGGATCTCACCACCGGTCAGAAAGGATATACCTTGGCAGCTGCACTTTTGTTTGGTAAAGACGAAACTATTCAGAGCATCCTACCTCATTACAAGATTGATGCAACAGTCCGGGTTTACGATGAAAACCGCTATGATGATCGTCTGTATATTCAGACAAACCTTATTGATGCATACGATCTGCTTATGGATTTTTTTGCAAAGCATTTACACGATAAATTTTATCTTCAGGGTAGTCAGCGTATAAGCCTCCGTTCGCTCATCTTCAGAGAGATTGCTGCTAACATAATCATTCATCGCGAGTATACCAATGCGCATCCATGTACGGTGATTATCCATAATGAATTCGTGTCAGCAGAAAATGCAAACAATCCCCATGCCAGTGGAATTCTCACACCGGATAATTTTACACCCTTTCCTAAAAATCCGGCAATCGCAAAATTCTTCATTCAGCTTGGACGTGCAGAAGAACTTGGTTCCGGCATACTGAATGTGCATCGTTACATAAAAGAGTATTCAGGAAAAACAACGGCTGAATTCATAGAAGGTCCCGTATTCAGAATGAATATTCCAATTCCTGTCATGCCGCATGAATTTAATAATCAGTTCGAATCTGGCGGATTAAATGGCGGATTAAATGGCGGATTAAATGGCGGATTAAATCAGGAACTGTCACAGCTTCGACAGGCGATTATATCCAAACCCGGTATAAAAGCTAAAGAATTGTCCGCTATGCTCAATAGGCCTTTGGACACAGTCGACAAGCACATTGCCAAACTTGTAGACCTGAAATATATCGAACGAAGAGGCAGTAAAAAAACCGGTGGTTATTTTGCATTAGATATAAAACAAAGTAATAAGAATGAAACGGATTAGAAGGTAGTACCCCATGCAAGACATCATACAAATAGAAGAAAAACTCTGGAGCGCCGCCGATCAGCTGCGCTCAAACTCCAAGCTCACTTCAACGCAGTACTTTATGCCCATACTTGGTCTTTTCTTTCTG
>CAYLTM010000033.1:0-7487 GCA_964386495.1 uncultured Leptospirales bacterium | reverse complement strand
ACCAAACAATAAAGATGTGATACGCAAGGAACACGCAATCCGCAGTTCTGCCGCTGAATATCTTACATTTATCGCCGCAACAGGAGATAATCCTGATAGCGTTGAAATGCGATATGAAGATGAGAATATTTGGCTAACGCAGAAAATGATGGCTGAACTTTATGATGTTACCGTTTCGGCAATCAATCAGCATCTTAAAACTATCTTTGATGATAATGAACTACTCGAAGATTCAGTTATTAAGAATTTCTTAATAACTGCCAAAGACGGCAAGCAATACAATACAAAGCACTATAATCTCCAAACTATTATTGCGGTTGGTTTCAAAATCAACAACCAGCGTGCTGTGCAATTCCGTAAATGGGCCAATACCATCGTTAAAGAATATACCATACAGGGTTGGTCAATGGATGTGGAGCGGCTTAAAAATTTCGGGACAATTCTTACTAAAGATTATTTCGAAAAACAGCTTGAGCTTATACGCGAAATCAGACTATCCGAACGGCGTTTCTATCAGAAAATAACCGATATATATTCTACGGCATTGGACTATGATCCTGCTTCGCAAACCACACTTGATTTTTTTAAAAAGGTACAAAACAAACTCCATTGGGCAATACACGGCAATACTGCCGCGGAACTAATTTACAGACGTGCCGATGCGGGTAAAAATAATATGGGATTACAGACATGGGAAACTGCACCTTCCGGTAAAATAAGAAAATCCGACGCTTTGACCGCCAAGAACTATTTAAGCGAGAATGAATTAAAATCACTTGAGCTGATTGTTTCCGGTTATCTCGATTTTGCCGAACAGCAGGCACGGCGCAATATTCCCATGACTATGCACGATTGGGCGAAACATCTTGATCGCATATTGACGGCGACTGAGCATGAATTACTTACCAATGCAGGTTCAATCTCTGCAGAGGTTGCCCGCCATCATGCCGAAACTGAGTGGGAAAAATACCGTATTGTACAGGATCGTCTTTTTGAAAGCGACTTTGACAGATTTTTGCAATTAAATACTTCGGTTAGGAAAATTGAAAACAAAAAGGGAAAAAAATAATAGAAGGTAGTACCCCTATGAAAGACATCACCCAAATAGAAGAAAAACTCTGGAGCGCCGCCGATCAGCTGCGATCAAATTCCAAGCTCACGTCAACGCAGTATTGTATGCCCATACTGGGTCTTATCTTTCTGCGTTTTGCATATAACAAATATCTCGTCGTAAAAACCGACATCGAAAAAAATCTGCCCAAGCGCGGCGGCGTCACCCGGGCGCTTGCCAAAGAAGACTTCACCAGCAAAGCGTCACTCTACTTGCGGCAGGAATCTCAGTACGAATATCTTTTAAATCTGCCCAACAGCAACGACCTTGCAAACTCAATAATCAATGCAATGAAACTCATCGAGGCAGACTATCCCACCCTTTCCGGCGTGCTACCCAAAGATTATCAGATATTCAATAATGATCTTTTAAGCAACCTGTTAAAAACATTCAACGACGCGTCATTATGTAACGCATCAGGCGATCTGCTCGGCCGCGTGTACGAATATTTCCTTATGAAATTTGCCATGCAGGGCGCACAGGACAACGGCGAGTTTTTTACACCGGTATCAATCGTTCAGACAATCGTCAACATCATAGAACCGGATCACGGAACAATTCTTGATCCCGCCTGCGGCTCCGGCGGAATGTTTGTGCAGACCAGTCACTTTTTAGAAAAGGTCGGCAAACCGGCACACGAATCAGTAACTTTTTACGGACAGGAAAAAACCGATTCCACCATCCCCATTGCAAAAATGAATCTTGCCGTACACGGACTTGAAGGCAATATCGAAGGCGGTAACACCTTCTACGAAGATAAACACACCATGCTGGGCAAAGCCGATTTTGTTATGGCAAATCCTCCGTTCAATGTCGATGAGGTTGACGCCGAAAAAATCAAAGCCGATCCGCGCCTTCCCTTCGGACTGCCGGGCATCAATCAAAAGAAGAAAGTATCAAACGGCAACTATCTTTGGATCTCGTACTTTTACAGCTACCTCAACGAAAAAGGACGTGCCGGATTTGTCATGTCATCGCAGGCATCAAGCGCCGGTCATGGCGAAAAAGAAGTGCGCCGCAAACTGGTAGAGTCCGGCCACGTCGATATTATGGTATCCATCGGCTCAAACTTTTTTTACACGCGCACCGTTCCTTGTGAGCTCTGGTTTTTTGATAAAGGCAAAGCAGCGCAAAACCAAGACAACGTTTTAATGCTGGACGCACGCGGCATCTTCCGCAAAGTAACGCGCAAGGTGAATGACTTCTCACCCGAACAGCTTAAAAACATCACCGCAATCGTGCATCTGTATAGAGGCCGCCAAAAAGAATATCTGTCACAGGTACAGGAATATTTCACCCAGCTCTGTGATGAATCATCTGCGGTAACGCAGAAAATTGAAAGTTTTGATGCAGCAGCAACAACTCTTTCTGGCAAACTGCAAGCAATCACAATGTCGTCACCAGAAAGTGCTGAAACTTACATCGCACAGTGCGCAGAAATTAAAGAAACGTTTGAACTTTATCTAAAAGACAAAACCGCTTTTGATAAAATGCTAAATGCCTTTGTCGCAAAATATGCAAAGGCCATTCCCGCAGCAAACAAAGACCAGTTAAAAGCGCGTGAACAATTCGACACTATTGCCGACCACGCAAAAGGGCTTATTAAACAGATCGACCTTGTGTATAAGCTGCTTGTCCGTGCCGCCGATGTTGCCGAAAAAGACAATGCCATTACAAAAAACACCAATATGCGCGATATCAACCGTCTTGAAAAAGAATGTGATACGGCGCGTAAAGACGTTGTTGAACAGCTCAAACTGCTTACGTATTTTCACCGCCATATCCACTGGCTGCACATCCGGTTTCCTAACGCAGAGTACACCGACGTGTTGGGTCTTGTTAAACGGGTAATCCTTAAAGAGATCGAAGCCAACGATTACAGTCTCACACCCGGCCGCTACGTCGGCGTTGCGCCGCAGGAAGTAGACGAAGACTTTGACTTCGAAGAAACCATGCGCACCATTCACACCGAGCTTGCAGGGCTTAACGAAGAAGCGGTAGAGCTTGCATCAGTGATACAGCGGAATTTTGAGGAGCTGGGGATATGAATCCTGAGAGAATCAAAACAAAGCGACTTAGTGATAATTGTACAAAAATTGGAAGTGGATTTACACCCAGAGGTGGAGACAGCGTATACCAATCTGAAGGTACGAGTTTAATTAGAAGTCAAAATGTTTATAATGGATATTTTACACGCAGTGGCTTGGCTCATATCAGTGATGAGATTGCTGAAGAAATGTCTGGAGTAACAATCGAGTCTGGGGATATATTGTTAAATATCACAGGTGATTCTGTTGCGCGATGCTGTATTGTTCCAGAAGAAATCTTACCAGCACGAGTGAATCAGCACGTTGCAATTATCAGATCCATTTCCGAATCAATAAATAAAAAATATCTTATGTATTTTTTGATTTCACCTTATATGCAGACTTATATGCTTTCTATTGCTGGATCTGGTGGTACTCGCAAAGCATTGACAAAAATTATGATTGAAGACTTCAATATACCTACACCCAAAATTGAAGTTCAACAAAAGATCGCCTCCATTCTCTCTGCATACGACGATCTTATCGAAAACAACCTGCGCCGCATCGAGCTTCTTGAACAGTCGGCTCGGCATCTCTACGAAGAGTGGTTTGTCCGCTTTCGTTTTCCGGGGTATGAACATACTAAGATGAAGAATGAGATACCGGAGGGATGGGAGAAGAAAGAACTAATTGATATAGTAAATCTTACAATGGGACAAAGTCCGGCATCATCGTTTTATAATGATTCGGGTGAAGGGTTGCCTTTTCATCAAGGTGTCACAAACTATGGGACAAGATATGTAGATAACAAACAATTTTGCACCTTCCTTGAAGGAAGAATCGCTCTTGAAAATGATATATTGTTTAGTGTGCGTGCCCCTGTCGGTAGAATAAATATAACTTTAGATAAAATAATTATTGGTCGTGGTTTATGTTCAATGAGGAGCCGTAATGGTAATCAATCATTCTTATTTTATCAGTTGAAAAATGCTTTTTTTAAAGAAGATATGATCGGATCAGGTTCAATATATGCATCAGTAACGAAAGATCAACTTCAAAAATATGAGTTGCTTCAACCGTGTAATAAAAATATTTCATTGTTTGAAGAAATCGTTAAACCTATTGATGATCAATTGTCCATTTTGATTCGGCAAAACCAAAAATTAAAACAAGCCCGTGACCTTCTATTACCAAAGCTAATGAATGGAGATATTGCCGTATGAATTACGAAATGTCCGAGGACCTGCTGGTGCAGGAAACTACAGCACAGTATTTTGAAAAAGAACTCGGCTGGGAATCGGTATATGCCTTTGATGCTGAAACCCTCGGTGCAAGCGGCACCCTTGGCCGCAGCTCACAGCGCGAAGTGCATCTTGAACGCTATATTCGGCAAGCACTCGAAAAATATAATCCGGGCTTGCCAACTGTAGCGTACGAAACCGCCATACGCCAGATAACACAAACACGCTACGAGCGGGATAATATCCGCGTCAACGCCGAAAAGTACGAACTCTATAAAAGCGGCATACCGGTGCAGTTCACCGCACAAAACGGCAAAATAGAAAACCGCAGGTTGCAGCTGTTTGATTTTAACAATCCTCACAACAATCATTTCCTTGTGGTGCGCGAGCTGTGGATAGAGCGCCCGCCTTATCGCCGCCGTGCAGACATCATCGGATTTGTAAACGGCATACCTCTGCTGTTTATCGAACTCAAGAACGTACAAAAAGATATCCGCGCCGCATACGAAGGTAATCTTAAGGACTACAAAGACACCATACCGCATATCTTTGATTCCAACGCCATCATCATGCTGTCAAACGGCGATTCCGCGCTTATGGGTTCCATCTCGTCAAAGTTTGAACACTTCTATGACTGGAAACGACTTGCCGAAGACGACAAGGCAATTGTCGATTTTCAAAACATGCTCAAAGGCGTATGCACCAAAGAAAACTTTATGGATATGTTCGAAAACTTTATCCTCTTTGATGAAAGTACCGGTAAGCTTAAAAAAATTGTCGCACGTAACCATCAGTATATGGGCGTCAACCTTGCGTATAACGCAGTTGAAAACCGCAGCACGCGCAACGGGCAGCTTGGCGTATTCTGGCATACGCAGGGCAGCGGAAAATCATACTCAATGGTGTTCTTCTCGCAAAAGGTGCATCGCAAGCTCACCGGCAATTTTACATTTCTCATCGTCACCGATCGCGAAGATCTCGATGGACAGATATTCAAAACCTATGCCGGCTGCGGCGTGGTCAGTAATGATGCCATCGAATGCCGTGCAAGTACAGGCACCAATCTGCAGGAACTTTTTAAATCCGACAAACCCTATATCTTTTCCATGATTCATAAATTCAACAAAGAAGTAACGCCGCAAAATCCCTACACCACCCGCAACGATATCATCGTCATATCCGACGAAGCGCACCGCACGCAAAACGGACTCCTTGCACTCAACATGCGTAACGCACTTCCCAACGCGCACTTTATCGGCTTTACCGGAACGCCCATATTAAAAGACGCGCAGACCAAATCCATATTCGGTGATTACATTTCTACGTACGATTTCCAACGTGCCGTAGAGGACAAATCCACCGTGCCGCTATATTACGACAGCCGCGGTGAAAAGCTGGGCTTTGCAACCGAAGAGATAAATATCAAAATAGCCGAAAAGCTCGCCGAGATAGAAGACACGCTCGACACCGATAAAAAAGCTCGCCTCGAACGCGATCTCCAGAGAGAATATCACATCATCACCGCCGAAAAACGTTTGGATTCAATCGCGCAGGATTTTGTGCAGCATTATTCCGCCGCATGGGAAAGCGGCAAAGCAATGTTCGTGTGCATCGACAAAGTCACCGCCGTGCGCATGTATGAGCTTGTACAAAAACATTGGACAGCACGAATCGCACAAGCCGTAAAGGAAGTCTCATGTTCAGACGAACAGGAAGAGATCATGCGCCAGAATCATGTCAACTGGCTCAAAGAAACAAAAATGGCAGTCATCATCAGCGATGAGCAGGGCGAAATAGAAAAGTTCAAGAAATGGAATATCGATATAGAGCCTTATCGCGTGCTCATCAAAAACGGATTTGAAACATCAGATGGAAAAAAAATAGCCGTCGATACCGCATTCAAAGAACCAACACACCCATTCCGCGTAGTCTTTGTCTGTGCAATGTGGCTCACCGGCTTTGACGTGCAGTCGTTATCAACGCTGTATCTCGATAAACCGCTCAAAGCGCATACGTTAATGCAGGCAATCGCCCGCGCAAACCGCGTCTACGAAGGTAAAAACAACGGACTCATTGTAGACTACTGCGGTATATTAAAGAATCTCCGCAAGGCATTATCCGAATTCGCGGGACAGGGCAGCAACGACGTTAATCCGGTAAAACCTGCCGATGAAGAACTACTTGCATCCCTTGCAGAAGCAATAACTATAACAGAAGAATTTCTGAAAGAAAAAGGCTTCGAACTCAATAGAATCAACACCGCACAGGGATTTTATAAAAACGCGGCTATAAGAGATGCCGCCGAAGTAATGAACGAAAACGACAACACCCGTAAAACCTTTGAAATCTATGCGCGTGAAGTGTTCAAAAAATTCAAAGCATGTATCAACTTAAAAGAAGTAAATACGTACCGCAGTAAATATAACGCCATAGATATCATTTACAAAAAACTGCAAAAAGATGTAGAGCAGGTTGATATAACCGACATCATCAAAATGATGCAGGATATTGTTGATGAACATATCACTCCAACCGGTAATCTTTCAATATCCGACAATAAAGGTAAACCCTATGATATGAGCAATATCGACTTCGAGAAACTGCGAAAAGAGTTTGAGAAAACCAAGCGCAAGAACACCACCGTTCAGTGTCTTAAAACAATGGCGGCTAAACGGCTTGCCATAATGCTGAATAATAATCCAAGCAGAAAAAAATATCATGAAGTGTTGAACGCCATCATCGAAGATTATAATCAAGAAAAAGACCGTGTAACAATAGAAAAAACTTTTGAAGCTCTTATGAAGTTCATGAAAGATCTCGATGAAGAAGAAAAGCGGTTTATGTGCGAGGGTCTTCAAAACGAGGAACAGCTTGCCGTTTATGATCTGCTCGTCAAAGATGAAATATCAAAAAAAGATATTGAGAAGATTAAAAAACTATCCGCCGATCTGCTCGACGCACTGAAGAAAGAAAAACTGCGAATCGAAAACTGGCGCGGTAAAGAATCCACTAAGGCAGATGTTCGGGTCTTCATTCACGATTATCTCTATGACGGCGATCGCGGCTTACCCGAATCGTACACCACCGATGAAATCGAAAAAATGAGTG
>CAYLTM010000032.1:27302-27987 GCA_964386495.1 uncultured Leptospirales bacterium | reverse complement strand
CAGCACTGGAGATTATCTCAATCTCATCTTTCATCGAAAGAGTTCTGTCGGAGAAATATATCTTCATATCCGGTGATGATATAGACATCTTGGACAATTTATATTTACTTAGAATATTCACAAAAAAGGTTTTCCGGAAATCTATACCGGAAAATTCATTCTGACTACCGCATCCGAAAAATATTAACGTCGCAACAAAAAAAAACATCACTATCATTTTCTTTTCTATTGATTTCATTACAACATTCTCCGTTAGCTCTGTCACCTTTAATTACATTTTATAAAATTCTAACATAGCAATAGCTTGTAAATATATTTAAATTTATTATTGACATATTTTTTATTTCGAATTCTCTCTCCTAATACGTCAAAATGACAATATTAGGAGCAATAATGGAAGAACAGGAAATATATTACGATTCTTGGAAAGAAAGCAGAGATTTGATTCTGGAATATAATCAGGTTCGCATTGACAACATTGGCGTTTCAAACATTCTGGGCATTGGTGTCGACAACATTTCGTCTCAACAGGCGATTGTAAAGGTAATGCGAATGATCGAAGAGGGTGGTGTCTATCACGTTATACCGCTTAATCCCTACAAGTTAATCAGATACAGATCCAATACTGACTTAAATATTATTTATAATAAAGCGGATTTGAAATTCGCGTCCGGCGCGGGAATTC
>CAYLTM010000032.1:17720-27292 GCA_964386495.1 uncultured Leptospirales bacterium | reverse complement strand
CTATGCGAGAAAGGTTAAACGTCCTTTGCAGGAAAGAATCCCATTGCTCAGTTTTTTGATGGAACTTATCAGGCTTTCCGAAATCAAGGAATATTCAATATTCTTCGTAGGTGCGAAACCTGAAGTTGTTGAGAAAGCCTTTACTAATATTTCGAAGTCGTTTCCAAAGATTAGAATTGTGGGACGACATGGGGGATTTTTTAATCCTGAAAGAGAATTATCGGTGGTCGAAGCTATACGTAAATCGCAGGCGAAAATTCTTGTTGTAGGAATGGGTTTTCCAAAGGAAGACAAGTGGGTCGCGAAATTCAGAAATCAATTTAAAAATATCGTTATAATTACCGTAGGCGGAAGTCTGGATATTATTTCCGGCGATATAAAAAAAGCCCCGGCGAATTTCATGGATAGTGGACTTGACTGGTTTTATCGAAGACTCATGAGACTTTTCCTTTTTGAACTTCACTTGTTCTTCGCGACATTGCTTAAAAGATATTAGGACAGCAAATGAATAACCAGGCACAGCAGAATATAAACATATCAGAAATACTAAAGCAAAATGAAAATTTAAGAAAACTGACTCAGATAACTACAATAATTAATGCGTCGCTTGATATCGGGAAACTTCTGAATACTATTATGGAATCTATAAAAGATATCATGCATACTGAGGCGGGAAGTCTGCTGTTCTATGATGAGTCTACTGATGAGCTTGTCTTTAAAGTTGCTGTAGGCGAAAAAAGCGAAAAGCTTACAGAGCAATATCGTTTCAGCACCTCTGAAGGAATAGCCGGCTGGTGTGCGAAAAACCGTAAAGCGATTATTGTGAACGACGCTTACCAGGACGACAGATTCAATCCGAACTTTGATAAACTCACTGGATTTTTCACAAGAGCTATTATATGTGCACCGCTCCTATTTAAGGGAAAACTCATAGGAGTCATCGAGGGGATAAACCCGATAAATAGAAACAGTTTCGCCGATGAAGATATGGGTCTCTTTAATCTCTTTGCTGACCAGGCGGTTATGGCGGTACAAAACGCAATAATTTTTGAAAAGGCTGTAGAGGAAAGACGAATTCACACAGAAATTATGGAACTAAAATCTGTGCTGGATAAAATAATAAAAGTGGGTTACACATCATCTGATTTTCCCTTAACAAATACAGATATTGCCGCGGCATCAATCGCTTCAAAAGAAATCAGCGGTGAGTTTCTTAACATAACTGAACTTTCTGACGGAAGAATATCAGCCTTCATTTGTGATTCCAGACGCTCAGGATTTGCCGGTGCTATATACAATTCATTCATCAGCGGGATTCTAAAATCTCTACTATCTCACCCTGGATTAACGCCTGGTGGGATTTCAAAAGTGATTACATCCGCTTATAATAATACCTTTAAAACTGCCGGGCAAAAACCGTTCTTTTCCTTTATATATGATCCCGTTAAAAAAACATTTGATTTCTCGGAAACTTCATATGGTCATGTGATTTTAAAACGGAATAATATTGCGAAAATTATTAATAAAAATGCCGAAAATAATGAAACATTATTCAAAACTTATAGACTCAATCTAAATAAAGATAACGGTGATATGATTATAATTTTTACCGAAGGTATTCTGAATTTACGAAATAAAAAATCAAAGCAGTTTAATATGGAAATGATGATGGAGACAGTAAATAATTCTGAAAATTCCACAACAGCCGTTATTAAAAATATTTTGGATTCAGCTGATCATTTCACAGAGTCTGTAACTAAAAAAGATGATTTCTCCATCATAGTCTTAAAAATTTAGAAAAAGAGCGTTTTATGAAAAAGATATTTCTAGGCTTTCTGCTGATAACCTCATTATCCTATGATCTATTCCCGCAAAGTAACTCAACTTCGGCAAAAGATTCATCATTAATTTACAGTAATGCTGTAATGATGAGCACTTCAGGAAATTATGCAGAAGCGATAAAGCTTCTAAAATCAATTGAAAATATTTCTGAAAACGCGGAACATATCCATTATCAGCTCGCGGAATGTTATCTTAATCAAAACAACATAGAATTATTTATTCATCATTCTGAAAAATCTATTCAGATAAACAGAACATTTATAAAACCGTACCTCCTTTTGTTTAATTATTATCAATCAAAAGAGCGTTTTGATGATGCGGTAGCTGTCATTCATCATCTTCTAGAGAGTAATCCTGATTTATCCGACTACTATTTTACACTTGGATACATTTATATAAGCAATATATCTAATTATAATTTATCAGAATACTGTTTTACAAAATTTCTCGGTAATTCCGAAAAAAATCCAATACCAGCGAAATATCTCGAAATGTCGAATTTATTTCTAGCTGACATTTACTATAATCAGCAGAAGTTCGATCTCGCGGTCGAACATATTAATAATTCAGTAAAAATAAATAGCGAGAACAATATTAAGGTTTTCCAATTTGCTAATTTTTTAATATCTAATAATTATCTGAACGAATCGGTAAAATCTCTTCAATATTATCTGGATAACCTTCCTAAGGATCAAAAAAATAATCCTTTCAATAAAAGAGTTTATGCGTATCTTGGCAATATGTATTTTTTAAAAGATGACCCTCGAGCCTATGAATATGTTCAGATCGGTTCACAGGATAATGCTAACGAGGGAAAAATATGCAAGGCTTTAATTAAAGTTTTAAAAAATCAGAATGAAGAAGCTCTTTCGGATCTTCTTCAGATTAACAAGGAAGCTCCCGGTTATTCAGCAGTCATGAAGGGTCTGGCAACAGTATATGAACGTAAGGGGGATATGGAATCCGCTTATAATTATTATATCGGGGCAGGACTAATATTATCATCGACCAATCTATTTGATGAAACAAAAAAAATGCTGCTCTCCGCCTCAAAAATTAAACCAGACATACCACGCTTGAATTTCATGCTAGCGGAACTTTTTGAAAAAAACAATCAGTATTCGATGGCAATATATTACTACGATAAATATGATCCTGAAAAAAAAGATAACGATATGCTACTACATATAGCATATTTATATCACATACAGAAAAATTACAAACTCAGGGATTACGTTTTAAATCAGGTTTATCAGAGAAATTACAATAATCCCAATTATTATTTCACACTTGGAATAATCCAGAATAGTGAAAACAGATTTAAGGATGCGGCATTAAATTTAAAAAAAGCTATCGGTTTAAAAAAAGATAATCATTTATATTATTTTTACCTTGCAATCGCTCAAGAAAAAAATGGTGACAAAAACGGTACAATCGACTCTCTAAAAAAAGCTCTAAAATACGATAATAATAACGCGTCATATTTGAATTATCTTGGTTATATGTACGCGGATATGAATATCAATCTGGATGAGGCTGCGACACTCATAAATGAAGCGTTGTATCAGAATCCATTCAACGGTGCGTATCTAGATTCATTAGGCTGGACATATTACCGTATGGGAAAATACAAAGAGGCTGAAAAATACCTTCTAAAAGCGAAGTTTAATCTACTTGCAGAAAAAACCGATGACCCAATCGTATATGACCATCTCGGCGACACCTACATCAAACTTGGCAATAAGGAAATGGCGGTATTCTATTGGCAAAAATCCATAGCTCTAAAAAATAGTCCAATCATTAAGAAAAAAATTGACAGCGAGACAATTAAAGGTATTACGAAATGATTAAAAGCATATTTTATCCGATACTTCTTTTATTACTTATAGGATGTGCAACCAGCGATATAGCAATATCCGGGAATGTTGAACCAAAAGACAGAATAAAAGCGATGGAGATTATAAACCTTATAAAAAAACAAAACGCCATACCGGAACCAGCATCTTTTAAAGCCGCTTTAAGTATCAGCGGTAATATAGAGGGAAAACCTATTTCAGCAAGCGGTAATGTTTATTACAAAAACAATCCGTTAAAAGCCAAAATAATTTTGAAAGACCTTATATTCCGCAGTGTAATTGTTCAAATTGCAGCGGACGATAAAAATATTAATATATACAGCGTCTACGAAAAAAAAATATACACCAAAAACGGAAATATTAAGGAACCAAACTTTTATCAGAAAAATAATAGCCAGACAATGCTTGCCTATATATCGACTGGAAAAGTACCAATCATCCCGGATAGCAAAATTACCGGCTATACTGAAAACCCAAACAAGGAAACTGGAATAATTCTCGACAGTTCTCAATTCAATGAAATTATTTACTTAAAAAAAGGGATTCCAAATAAAATTATTGTTACCAATAAAAAAACCGGTAACAAGTTTCAAATAGAGTACGATAATCTTATTTATGTTAAAAGCTATCCGTTTTATCAAAAAATCAAGGTAAAGTCATTCGCGGATAATAATTCTCTTAGTGCGTCATACAGCAATATCGAAACGGACACTGTAATCAACGATTCTGTTTTTAAACTCGAAGTACCATCGGACATTCCTATAGTGAAACTTCCATAAAGTAAATTAATTTTTATTATTTTTAATTTATTTTTTCGTATCTTGGTGGTAATTATGTTTCGTGGTCAACTTAAGCGGAGTATCATTTCCACCGCCAACTTATGGTAATTACTTAACCTGAATCAATAATGAAATGCAACAAAAAATAGAAATGGCATCATAATATTTAAAACTTGCTGGAATATACTTGACAGCAAATAGTATCAATTATTCTGCTTGTAATAAGCAATATTTTAACCTCTCAATGACCTTTCTGACATTGAGAAATTCATTTTTTATTTTGGAGACAATATGGCACAATTGATGGATCCGCAGAAAAGCTGGGAAGATTTCTTTAACAGTATCGATGAAGAATTTAAAAGAAATTCCGAACGAGTCGGCGAAAAAGAGGGAGCTGCTGTAAAAAGTAAAAACGGAGTAAACTTCAACCTTAAACCGGAAGAACTTGAAAGCTACTTAAATAAATTCGTTGTTGGCCAGGAAGAAGCTATCGAAGTAATTGCCACAAAAGTATGCACACATTTTAATAAAATGAAACTCGAAAAGACTTTATCTGAGGATAAAAAAATATTAGGAAGCATAAAAAGCAACATATTGATGATCGGACCAACTGGTGTAGGTAAAACATTTATAGTAAAACTCATTGCTAAAAGAATAGGTGTGCCATTTGTTAAAGCGGATGCCACAAAATTTTCAGAGACCGGTTATGTCGGCGGAGATGTGGAAGACCTTGTTAGGGAGTTAGTTCATGAGGCGGACGGGGATATCGCTAAAGCGGAATACGGAATAATCTACCTTGATGAAATCGACAAAATAGCTTCATCAGGAAATGTTAGCGGTCCGGATGTATCCAGAACGGGGGTTCAACGGAATCTTCTCAAACTTATGGAAGAAGCGGATGTGGATCTTAAAACCCCGCATGATCTCGCTTCACAGGTTGAAGCGGCAATTGAAGCGCAAAAAACAGGCACAGTAAAAAGAAAAAAAATCAACACTAGAAATATATTATTCATTGTCTCCGGTGCGTTTAATAATCTTGATAAAATTATTATGAGACGGCAAAATTACCAGGCGATAGGTTTCGACTCAAAACCGCAGGAATACAGCAGAAATGATTCCGGCATCCTGAAAAAAGTTAAAACCGAGGACTTAATTGAGTTCGGCTTTGAGTCCGAATTTATTGGTCGTCTCCCAATAACAGTAGTGCTAAATGATGTCAACGAGGAAGTTCTGTATCAGATATTAAAAAACAAATACAGCACTGTGGTAAACGGTAAAAAACTTGATTTCCGTTCATATGGAATAAATATTGAGTTTACAGATTCAGCGATTCGCAAAATCGCACATCTTGCTTCCACTGAAAAAACCGGTGCCAGGGGATTATTAACAGTTGTAGAAAAGGCTCTAATTAAATTTGAGAAAACGATGCCGTCCCTGGAAACAGACAATCTCCTAATCGACGAGGAACTAATCAATAATCCTGAAGTAGTAATGAAAAGGTTAATGCTTTCGGACAATATTCGCGGATTTCAGAAAGACTTCATTCTCAACCATGATATTATTCTTGATTTTGATCAGGAAGCTATTGAGCTTATTCAAGAACGGGCTTTTCAGGAAAAGAAAAGCATCAAGCGGGTATGTGAAGATTTATTTCATGATTACCCATATGCCATTAAACTAATGAAACTAAATAAATTTATTATTACAAAAGATGCTGTTAGCAATCCAGCACTCTTTATTGAAACATCAATTAAAAATAATTATAAAGAACAACATAGCTAAAATTCTCTTCCGCAGAAAACGACTAATATCTTTTCTGCGGAAGATTCTATTTAAAAAATCACTCACTATCTGGCTTCTGAGAATCCAGAACTTCCCTTACTTTTACCGACAGATCATTCATTGTAAATGGTTTCTGAATAAAATGCACGTCATCATCAAGTATACCATTTTCGACTATAATATTCGCGATGTATCCAGACATAAACAAGCATTTAATATGCGGATATATTGTTGTAACCTTGGCGGCTAGATCCCGACCGTTCATTTCCGGCATTATCATATCGGTAATTAGTAAACGGATTTCGCCGCCATGCTCTTTTGCAAGACGCAAAGCATCGATTGGATTATTTGCACCAATAACAAGATAACCCTGAATCTCCAGCATCTTCGTAGTAACATCCAAAATTCCTGTTTCATCTTCAACCAGAAGTATAGTTTCTTTACCATGTTGAAATTTAGGGTTTGTTGATTCAATGTTAGCGGTTTTCCCATGACCGTCATACCGCGGAAGATAAATCGTAAAGGTTGTTCCAATTCCGACCTCACTATAAACATTAACAAATCCATGGTTCTGCTTAACCGCGCCATAGACCGTTGCTAAACCGAGGCCAGTCCCCTTCCCCATTTCTTTAGTCGTGAAAAATGGTTCAAAAATATGTTCAAGATTATCCTTGTCAATTCCACATCCATTATCGCTGACCGAAATTTTAACATATTTACCTGGTATTAAACCAGTGGGAACATAGCTATTCAGATCCTCAATTTCACTGTTTCCTGTTTCAACAGTGATTGCGCCAACACCGGATATGGCATCTCTCGCGTTAATACACAAATTCGCCAAAATCTGATCTACCTGTGACGGATCCATTTTAACCAGCCAAATACTTTCATCCGGTTTCCATACAAATTTGATATCTTCACCAATTAGGCGCTCAAGCATTTTAATCATACCCGAAACGGTATCATTTAGATTCAATACCTTCGGAACAACAGTCTGATTACGGGAGAATGCTAACAATTGACGGGTTAACGTCGCTGAATGTTCGGCAGCTTTACGAATTTCAAGAAGACTATTTATAAGTTCAGGTGACACATTAGAATATTTAACCGCAAGCTCGGAATGTCCGAGAATTACACCAAGCATATTATTAAAATCATGTGCGATCCCGCCGGCTAATCTACCGATAGACTCCATTTTCTGTGCCTGATGAAGCTGAGCCTCTAGTTTGATTTTTTCTCTTTCAGCCTGTTTACGCTCTGAAATATCAAAAACCACAGAGGTAAGTCCCGATTTAAAATTTAACGGATCAAGAGGACTTATCGAAAGCTGCACATCAATCATGACACCATCTTTTCGAAGCCACTTGGATTCAATACTGCCGACTCCATTAAGCATCAAATCATCATATAATTTAACACCAACACGGTTATATTCAAATTCGTCGGGATATAACATTCGAGTATTTTGACCAATTATTTCATTTTCAGAATATCCTGTGATTTTAAAAAATTGTTTATTCGCTTTAAAGAATACCCTGTCAACCGTAAGAGAAACCCCTGTTGGATCGGCTTCAAAGATGCTTTTTATGAGAGAATTATTTTCCTTCAGTTTTTCCTCAGTCAATTTTCGATCTGTTATATCCGTTGAGTTGACTAGAACAAATATAACTTTTCCTTCTGAATTTTTGATGGGATTTATTTTCGCCAGAAAATATTTAGTCTCATTTGGTAAAGGAACCGATATTTCTAGAGTTTCAGATATTGCTGACTTATATACTCTTGAAGTCGCGACTTGCCTCCTATCGGCATCTTCCTTTGGATAAACATCCCAATAGGTTTTCCCAATAAAATAATCCGGAGTTCTACCGAAGGCTGTTGCGAAAATCATATTAGTAAATTGATATTCACCTTTTTCATTCACACAAAATATTACATCACTTGAACCTTCAATTAACGAGCGATATTTTATTTCACTGTCTATCAAGGCTTTTTCAGCAGTCTTGATTTCTGTGATGACAAATTCAATTCCATCAAAACAAATAGAACCATTGACTAATTTTTTTGGCGTTGAAACAATTGAGGACCATCGTATTTTTCCAGACGGTTCCTTTATGCGAAACTCAATTTTAAGTTGAGACAAAGTTTTAAGAGCATAATCTTCCGCCTGCATCAATTCCATATAATAGTTTAACCGAATTGCTAAGATATGTAAATTTTCGAAATCCATTAGGATCAACAATAATGCTATAAATCATACCATTTTGAAGATTATCGCTAATTGATTTAATCAACTGTTCACTATCAATTATTTTAGAAGTAACTCTTTTAACCTGAAGTTTCAATATCACAATAAAAACAATACCGACAAAAAAAACCATACCGGCTATAAAAAGCGTGTTGATTAACCAACCAGGAATAACATCTACTGTATCGGCAGAAGCGTATAACCATTGCTGTTTAGCTTTATTAAATACAGAGTTCTCCTGATATTTCCATTCATTAAGATATTTATCAAGCAAATCTCTCAATTCATTATTTTTACCCTTGCCGGTTGTAAAAAAAACATCAAGCGGGCTGAAAACAAATCCGGTGGATTTTATACCGTATTTTTTTTGATCATCTTTCTTGAAGGAACCAGCAGCGACTCCAGCATCAACACGATTCTCGGATATTGCCTTGAAAATATCATTATAACTTTGAAGCTCTACAATTTCGCATGTAATATTAAATTTGTTAATCAATTCCAGAAAGTTTTCTGCAAAAATATCACCTTTCAGAACTCCTATCTTCATATCTTTAATATCTAAAAGACCATATATTTCAGAAGATTTCAGCGTGTATAACTCTCCCCAAAAAGTTAAAAGTGAATTTTTACAGTAATCCATATACTGTGCCCGTTCTAAAGTATACCCAACATCTGTAAGAATATCAACTTCACCGGATTTTATTCGATCTAATCCTTCATTCCATGTCCCAAACACATAAATAAATTTTATATTTTCTTTCTTTCCAATCTCACTTAAAAGATCAACATAAAGACCTTTATCTGTGCCATCTTTATCCTTAAATATAAGCGGATAATCATCAAACGAGCCGACTTTAAAAACTCGTTGTTCAGACGCGAAAACATGACACACTAATAATAATTGAACCGCTATTAAGCAATGAACGATTAAAAGTCTTTTCATAAAACAGAATTCTCCAAAGACTAATTCATTTTGTCGATTTATACTTGTCATAAAATGGTTATACACAATAATTACAGCTCTCCGCCCTCCAACGGCGGGCGGAGGCGATAATGCTTGTGGAAAAC
>CAYLTM010000032.1:12225-17710 GCA_964386495.1 uncultured Leptospirales bacterium | reverse complement strand
TGTCTTTAAAATATTTTTACCCGAAAAATAATTTACACCCTATAATTCTTCACCTAGAACTAAATATTATAGTAAATCTCTTTACAATTTTGCAAGCATATCCTACAATGCGATAATAACAATTTTTTTAATAAAGGAGAAACTATGGGAGATAAAGGACCTAAATCAAAAGATAAAAACCAGAAACAAAAAAATAGTGCTAAAGACAAGGTTATCAAAAAAGCTCAAACTGATAAAGAAAGTAAAGCTGTAAATTTTGGTAAACCTAAAAAATAACTCGCGAACTGAGATTATCAAACATTAAAACCTGCGATTAAAAAGCCAGTGATTCAATGTAAACATCATTAAAATCCTTATGTGCGGAAAGTTCAATTTTTTGGACTAATGGACGATTAAAGAGACATTCATGGATAAAAGATCGGTCAATAATAGACTTTTCAGCAGAACGTAGACTGGTATTCCCCGCAAAAATAAAATCTCCTGAAATGTTTTCCGGTAAAAATCTAAGTTTTTTCATATTATCAATATTGATATTTCCACCGAAAGAGCCGCCTAGATAAACACATCCAACTGAATTAGCAGGACAAACGGATTCGGCGAGAAGGATTTTTACGGCTGACATGCAGGCTCCCTTAGCGAGCTGCACATTGCGAATATCCTTTTGTGTCAGATAAATATTATTAATAAGACGAACTGCCCGTTCACCGCTTAATGATTCAGCGGGGTATTCAACACTGCCCTGCAGATAACCATTTTTTTGAATAACACCAATATCGAGTAAACAAGCAATAATATCAATAAGACCGGTTCCCGCTATACCGATAGGTTCGGCATTACCGGATACAACAAAAATCATTTTCGAATCCTTTAAAGAACAATGTAAAATCGCGCCATGTTGTGCTGCCATGCCGAATAAAATATTCATACCTTCAAATGCCGGTCCCATCGGAGAAGAAGCCCCAAAAACATTTTCACCTTGGATAAAAAATATTTCAGCATTAGTGCCCATATCGATAAACAATGAATTATTCTTAAAATCATTATTATCAAAATGATTGCCCTTTACTAGAGTAAGTGATCCTAGAAAATCTCCGCCGAGAAAAGCAGATACCAACGGTACGATTAGAATTTCACATTTGTATTTAGTGAAACCAATATCAGATGATTTAATTTCAAAATGGTATTCTGGAATAATAAACGGATGACGACGAAATTTTTCAAGAGGATATCCAAGTAGAATATATGTCATAACAGAATTTCCGGAAAAAGCGATTTTCTCTAAAACTATTTTATTATTTTTTTCAATTACACCGGAATAATTATTCAAAAACATATCTATTGATTTTAGAACATGGCTTCTCAGAAGATCTATCATTTCTTGATACACTGCAGCATTCATTGAAGCCGCAATCCTTGAAATAACATCCATTCCAAATTTTTTCAGAGGATTAAAACATTTGAGAATTGGAAAGGCTTCACCTGTAGAAAGATTCACTACCGACATTTCAATAGTTGTTGTTCCAAGGTCAACAGCAATACCGACGGAACCGGATAAATTTAAATTATGTAATTCAACATTAACATAAGTTTTTTCAGAAATTGTTTTTTCAGAAAATTCAGCATAACCGGTAATTAAAGTAGTACAGGCGAGTCGATATCCATTTTGCAGATGACTTTCAGAAAGTAACACAGGAGATAGATCACCGGATATTTGTACAGCACATTTACCGCAGATACCCTTACCTCCGCAGTCGCTCCTAATAAACACGCTAAAATTTTCAAGTGCGTTAGCGACAGAAATATTTTCCTTAAATAATTTTACTTCGCCAGTTGAATTATTTTTTAGACTTATCATCTTTCAACCTGTAAATTGCCGCACCATCAATGTAATCACTATAATAATATTCATTTTCAATTTTTTCACGAAACTGCTTGAGTTCAGCATCAATAAATATGTTAGTTCGCTTTTTATCAGGTGTGAAACCTGTTGTATAGTCTATAACTAGTTTAGGTTTATCATTATCAAATTCCGTCCGGAACATTGTCCATAATTTTTCCACTCTACCACTGTCGGATAAATATTTGTCCATTACAAGATGACCGCGCGGACAATAAAACGGTGTAGCCATTTTTCTACCGGAATAAAAATAAACAAGATTTCCAATCGGCCATACATAAATGGAATCAGACGAATCTGTATTTTTCCTAATATACTTTGTAATTTCTTTATATTCATTTTTCACATCAGTGATTGTCTTTCGGTTGTGGTTAAAAAAGTTATTGTTAAGAAATAATACTGGCGAGATAATTAAAAATAATAAAACAAGCACTTTCATTTCAGGGGTGATTATATTCTTCATGAACAGCTCGAATCCTATCGCTGATATAATCACAAGAGGCAATAGTACTGAATAATAATACCGCTCAACATGTTTACCTCCGGAATATGCCGACAGGTATGTTAAACAAAGAAGAAGAGTCAAAAGAACAATATTGTCTTTCGAAATATCAGCTTTACCGGAATTCCTGAAAAAATATACGGAAAAAAACACGAGAGGAATCAACCCTAGAAAAAATCTATATCCGAGGACACCTCTGGTAATGAGTTGTAACAATGTATATGAACCAACATAGTATTTTGGAAAAATAAGCTGCCAATTACTAAAACTTTCGATGTTGCCGGTTTGATAAAAATACAAAACCAATATCGCAATAGGCAGAAAAAATCCAACAGATATGAAAACTCCATAGATAATAAAATAAAATTTTCTAAAATGCTTATATATTAAAAATATTCCAAAGACAGCAACAACAATACCGCTGCGCATGTTAAATAAAAACGCGAAGGATACTGATAATCCTGATAATAAAATGAAAAAATAGTTTTTGAAATTTCCAAGCATATTTTTACGATTAATATCTTCGTAATTTATTGATGATAGTGATGACTCACCCATCGTAAAAAATAATAAACTTAGAGTTATAAACAATAAGGAAAATATCTCCGTATTTGCCGGCAGCGTTTCTGTCGGATTCATAGCTGTGCTGAAAACAACAAAAAATAAAGCCGCAGTAATCGCGGTTTTATTACTTTGATAATGCTTCACAGTGTGATAGATTAATACTGAAATAAGAAAAGCTGCAAAAAGCGGAAGAGTCTTCAAAATGTAAAAATACAACACCCCTGGACCATCAGATATCTGGTAAATAAAAGAATACAATATATAAATAAACGGCGGCTTAATGTCCGCAAAATTCTTATAAATAAACCCGCCGTCAGCAATCACTTTACCGGCAGTCATGTAAAAAAATTCATCCTCTTTGAAAGAATATACAAAATAATTCGGTAAACGGAAAATCGCGTTTACCGCGAAAAGAATCGGATAAATCCAAAGATTACGACTAAACAATTTCATTGCAGACTTCCCTCAATAATTCGTGATACAGGAAATGTGATTTTAAAATTATCTACACGTACTACGGTCAGAGGTTTGACACAAGCGATGTCTGGAAAATAATTTTTATCAATTTTCATGTCGGATATTTTAGAAAATTTACCTATGCCGTAACCACTAAAATCCGTAAAATAAGTTTTATCATTAAGTTCCTGAATTAAAGGAAAAGGCATTAGTTTTGTCGATACGGGAAAAGGCAGAAAAAAAGATTTCATCTTTGCTGAAAATATTATTTTGCCGTCAACCTTTATAGACCAGATCTCCGAATTATCAGCGGCTTTGTTTATATTAAATTCCGCGAGTTCCTTAGGAATACCCCAGTTTTCTCGGCCATTATCAACACTCTCCATCGTTGATACAAAAATTCTAGTTATGGCATTTCTTTTGCATTTTTTTCCATTTTCATTATAATTAAATTTTCCGGGAATATACAAAAGTTCTCTATATGGCCCAGCAGTAGAATATTCATAATCGACCAGCATAACACTTCCGAGACCACCGCAAAAATTACTCTTCTGCTTATTCGAAAGAAATGAATTTTTCATGGCAAATGATTCAGGAAACTTGTACAGCATCATGTATCCTTTCCCTTTAAGACTCCATGGTGAAGGAAATTTTTGTATCATAATATCACTCCTAAAATTAAATTCATATTATCGATTTAGACATCCTAATTATATCGAATTCAAAACATCATCGACATGACCTTTAACATCAACCGAATCCCAAATCTTATTGATTATTCCATTTTCATCAATAATAAATGTTGTACGTACAATACCCATATAACTCTTGCCCATCATGCTTTTCTTCTGCCAAACACCATAATTTATCAACATTTCATGCGAAGGATCACTAAGCAAAATAAAATTTATCCCCTGTTTCTCTCGGAATTTTTCATGTGATGCAATACTGTCAGCACTTACACCAACAACAACTGCCTTTGATGTAAGACGGTTGAAATTATCGCGGAAATCACAGGCTTCTTTTGTACAGCCGGGGGTATCGTCTTTAGGATAAAAATACAGAACAGTTTTTTTCCCTGGATGAATAATATCTTTTAACGAATATAAGGATTCTTTACCTTCAGCATCCAAGCCATTTAAATTAAAATCCGGTGCCTTTGAATCAACCATCAGCATAACGACCTCCAATAAGCTTTATACAAGTCAACCTATTTGCATTAAAATGTTATGTCTACATAAAAACTAATCAATATACAAAAATAGGATATTTGCTCTGACACCATTTTAAATATAAAATCACAAGGATTCATAATTGCTCTGACACCTTTAATCAATTTTTTAGATTGACATTTTATCCTAATTAATTAGGATAATCGTTAGAAATAGAATAAACATAAATGGGATAATATGCGAATAAAATATTATGGTTATACGGACAAAGGCAGAATACGTTCACTTAATGAGGACGCTTTTCTAGAAGGAGACAACATTTTCAATAACATTGATTCAGGCGGAAATAATGAACCTGTCGAAATCAACCTTCCAGAGAAACCTTTTATAATAGCTATCGCCGATGGCATGGGAGGTCATGAAGGCGGTGAAATCGCTTCAAAGTATACGTTAACAAATTTAATAAAAAAATTTAGAAATGATTACGATTCTTCCAGAACTGTAGAAGACAATTTAAGAAGTGCAATATTATCCATACATAACGATCTTATAAAATACGGCAATGATATAAACAAACTGGAAATGGGTACAACCTTGACGGGATGCTTATTCTTCCAGAATCAGATGAAAGTTTTCAATGTCGGCGACAGTAGATTATATATTTACGATAATAATCTTGTTCAAATTACTGACGATCACACCCTTCAAAATGAAACGAAAATTATGGAAATGCCGAAAAATATTCTAACTAGCTGCGTCGGCGGGGGAATCAGTTATATAAAAATTGATATTTTTGATATTACAGACTCAATTAAACCCAACACATTCATGTTTCTATGCAGCGACGGTATTTCAGATTATGTGACCGATAACGAAATTTCCCAAATTATTGAT
>CAYLTM010000032.1:11083-12215 GCA_964386495.1 uncultured Leptospirales bacterium | reverse complement strand
CTCACAAAAATGGTTCGCAGCATGCTCATTAAATCTATTGACAATAATACCCGCGATAATATCACGGGGATAGCTGTACAAATACTGGAGTAATTTATGCACAAATTTTCACTATCAATACTATTAATATTATTTCTAACTAGCTGTATTTCGATACCACTTCCTAAAGCACAACCTTATAATGAAATAGTAATAAAAAAAGGAAAAACCCGCGATAAGATCGTAGTAATCAACATCGAAGGTCCTATATTCGCCCAGCGAAAAACCAGCGTCTTCGGTTCCGATGTTGAAACAAGTGTTATATCACAAATTAAGGAACAACTTGACTTAATTGAACAAGACAAATATGTTAAAGCAGTTATTCTGCGCCTCAATACTCCAGGCGGTTCTGTAACAACCTGCGATATCATATACAACGAATTAATGGAATTTAAAAAAAGAACATCAATACCAATAATAGCGGAAATGGCTGACATGGCGGCATCTGGCGGAGTATACATATCACAAGCGGCGGATAAAATCATCGCACATCCAACTACCGTAACCGGCAGTATCGGAGTAATAGCATTTACACTAAATTTGAAGGAACTTTTCGACAAACTGGGTGTTAAAGGTGAAGCCGTAAAATCCGGCGACAAGAAGGATATGGGCAGTATTTTCCGTCCTATGACACCCGCCGAAAAAGACATATATCAGGATGTTATTAACTCCATGTACGAACGTTTTCTAACAGTAATTAAAACCGGACGAAAAAACATTAACGAAAAAAAACTCAGAGAATTGCGGATGGTAGAATTTTCGTTGCCCAGAAAGCTCTTGAATATGGGCTTATAGATACTATAGGATACACAAAAGACACTATTGAACTAACTGAAAGGGAAGCGGGAATATCCGAAGCGACAATAATTACATATGTGAGACCTGGCAGATATACACCTAACATCTACGCGAATGTCCAAAATAACAGCATAACGGTACTGAATATTGATACAGACTTTTTCATGCAAAAACACGGGGCATGTTTCATGTATATGTGGCAACCGTAATTCCAAAATTATTTCGGACAACGTTTAATTAATTCAACTCTAGTTCAAAACCCTGCCCTTTCAGAGCAGGGTTTTGAAGGAAGTAA
>CAYLTM010000032.1:4327-11073 GCA_964386495.1 uncultured Leptospirales bacterium | reverse complement strand
CATTATCAATTACTGCCTATACAATAATTCACTTAGAATCAAATTTCATTATGAATAATCATACTTAGAAGCTGATAGCCATCATGGATATATAATCCGGAAAGTTTAGCGTTTTTTTCGCTGAGCTTTAGACCAGATTTAATACTACCTTTATTTCTGTACACGCAAAATGGCACCGGATCGGAAGTATGAGTTTTCAACACAATTGGCGTGGGATGATCAGCTGTAACTACAACTGTAATATCCTCGAAATTATCCAATTCCTTTAGTATACAGCTAAGAACAATTGAGTCAATATCCTGTATTGATTTTAATTTATGCTCGAGGTTACCCTCATGCCCTGATTCATCTGGTGCTTCAATATGAAGAAAAATAAAATCTTTTTCCTCAAGAGCCTTTAAAGCGGCTGCAGCTTTGCCCGCATAATTCGTATCGATATAACCAGTTGCACCTTCAACAAATACTGAATCCAACCCTAACGACTTTCCAATTCCATGAATAAGATCCACAGCAGAGATAGTTGATCCGGTTAACCCGTATTTTGAAATAAACGTTTCAAAATCCGGTTTCCTGCCAGCCCCCCAAAGCCATACAGCTGTAGGAGTTCCAGAATGGATTCTTGTTATGTTTTTTATAATATTAAAAGATTTTCGCATTACATCATTTAAAATATCCGAACCTTCTCCACATGGCAGGTAATCCGCAATGTCTTTATCTTGAATATCATGCGGTGGCGTTGTAATAGCAAATTTCTCATGTGGAAAATCTTTCCAGACCATTATATTTCGATAAGAAACTCCCGGATAAAAAAACAGATTGGAAGCATTAAATTCACAATTAAGTTTTTCAGTAATTAGTCGTGAGTATTCTGTATCGATATGCCCGGCACTAAAATCTGTCATACAATTATTCTGTTTTATCGTTTAGCTCCGGCATAGGTAAATCTGCCATACCGTCCGCGATAACGAATAATATTTTTTTTCCTTTAATCATTATGGTATTCTATATTTTCTCTTTATTTGTTCTTTTAGCCATAAACAAATAATGTTTCACATAAGGCTGTAAACCTTCATGGTATGATAGAATATCTATTTCCGGAATCTGCTTTAATATGTTGTCAACTTGCGTTTTAGTCAAATCAGTATCGCTCGCATCTATCAATATTTTAAATCTTTTAATGATTTCCTTGTCGTTTGCCTCAAACGCAAACTTATTCATAGCCGAAAAAAGTCGTAAAAGGTTAGTTTTCTTTGTACTTCTCCCCTTTTTGGTAGATGTTCTAACAGTAGTTTTATCTGACATCAATAGATGAACCTCCATAATATTCTGACAAAACTTATAAAATTAGATAAAACTGTAAATAAATTTTTATAAATTCCGAAAAAAATAGTAGGACTATTTATTTTTGGAGGATTTATGAAATGTAAAAAATGCGGTAAAGAACTGAATAACTTAAATCATTACTTTATTCCACAGCAAAAAAGGGAAAAATCATATCGTTTATGCATAGAATGCGCGAAAAAGGATAATATTATTACTTTGGTTTGATGTTTTCTACTCAGAATAGCACTTGGTAAAAAAAATTGTTGACAATTAGTATTGTTACTATTTTGATAGCTATTAGCTAATTTGTTTATTATAATCAGTGACTTTATTAAGTGATTATCTAAGATTTTCTGGATAGGCAGTTGTTCAGATTTTTCTTAGCTTCATTCATGTAAAATCGCACAATCTGTAATATAGGAAATATGATATGAAAATTTCACATCGCGAAAAGTCCAATTTTCAAATATTTGATATCGATGGTAATATTGCATTTGAAGAAACTCAGGATTTAGAAGATTTCGTTTATAGAAATATTTCTACAAGTTTTAAGAATATTGCTATAAATTTACTGAGTGTTCCATATTTAAATAGTTCCGCTCTTGGATCTTTTGTAAGGATTCTTCAAACACTTAAAAGCCAGAGTATGGAACTTTTCATTATGAATATTAACGAAGATATTGAAAATCTATTCAAAATAACCGGAGTTACAAAATATTTTAAATTCGTAAAAGAAGAAGATATAAAATAAGAGCTCAGATAATTAAAAACTGATTATTTAGTATAACTACTAAATTCACATATCGGATATTTTAGATTACTGAGCACTAATTATTTATCGATGCAATAAAGTATGATAAAAACACTAACAATCGATAAAGCTGTCTATGAAGGTAATTTTTATTCTTTCACCGACAACACAAATTATTTCATACCTTATGTCTTAGAAGGGGAAGTAGTTGATTCCGAGATTGTTTTGTCGAAAAAAAACTGTTGTTTCGCGAAACCGCTAAATATAATTTCGAAATCTGAAAAAAGAATCGAACCCGAGTGCCCTATATACTCGTTATGCGGCGGGTGCTCTTATCTTCATACCGATTATGAAAATGAACTGGAAATTAAAAAAGGCATCATTCAAGATTGTTTAAAACGTATAGGTAAAATATTCAACTATCCGGAAATTAGAACAATTTCATCACAAAGATATCACTATAGAGATCACTGCACAATCAAATTCGATGGGGATTCTTATGGTTTTCATGGGAAAAAAACTAACAGTGTAATTCCATTTCCGGAAAAAGGATGCCTTTTACTTGATGAAAATATCAATAACTATATAAATAATCTTCCAAAAAAGCAAAAATCCAATAATCATTCTACTGATATCAAAATCGCAATCGGATCAGAAAAACAAGCAATTTCATCACAAAAAAATAGCGGTTCTGTAATATCAATTCAGATAAATAACTATGTCTATCAGAGAAATCTGAAATGCTTCTTTCAATCAAACCAGTTTTTAAGAAATAAAATGATAGAAAAAGTTCTTGATCTCTCAGGAAGAGGACTAAAGGAAAATATTCTAGATATAGCATGCGGAATAGGTTTCTTTACAATTCCATTGTCTTATCAATGCAATACAATTTTAGGAATTGATAATAACAAAAATTCAATTAATTATGCTGGAATAAACAGCAAAATAAATAAATCACTTAATGCAAAATTTTTACTTTCCGACTTCAGTAAAATAGACAAGCACGAATTTAATACAGTTGTTGTAGATCCGCCTCGAACAGGTTTGACAGTTGAAGGAATTAGTAACATTATAAATATTGGAGCAGAAAAAATTATTTATGTATCCTGCAATCCCGCAACATATTCCCGAGATGCTGCAAAACTATTAATGAGCGGATACAATCTTTCTGAGCTATTCTTTATAGACAATTTCCCATGCACTCATCATATTGAAATTATATCATTATTTAGGTTATAGTCTTTCTTTTACAGCATTAACTATGCTGCATTATTAAATAGACTTCTAGATAAAACAAGAAATACTGTGCCGCGAAAGGGACTCGAACCCTTATGAGCAATCGCTCACTAGACCCTGAACCTAGCGTGTATGCCAATTTC
Organism: uncultured Leptospirales bacterium; assembly: GCA_964386495.1. GTDB lineage: Bacteria > Spirochaetota > UBA4802 > UBA4802 > JAFGJZ01 > CAYLTM01. Next base: position 7,620 of record CAYLTM010000032.1, on the reverse strand, counting down.
ACCACCGCGGCATGGAAAATAATTATCTTACAACAATTCCATAGATTATTACTAATAATATATGTCAATACAAAACAGTTAATATTTAATTGCTAATAGATTGACGTTAAACAATCCACTGTTGTTTAATTGCTTTTTGCAGTTACTATCCTCCATCGACTGTGTTAACAACAATGTTGCTTGTAATAAAATGACAGAGTATCATAGGATGCTCCCCTAAGGCTTCATTTACTGTCGTAAGCGACGGAGATCCATAATTGCCACCAAAAGGGCAGCCAATAATACAATTGGCAATCATACCACAAAGTCTGTAGAAATGATTACCAATTATTAATAACAGTAAAATGCAAATATTTTTGTTATCAAATTACCGAATATTTCGATATCTCGGTGATACGGTATTTCTTGTCAAATTCTGATAAACGAATTTCAACCTCATCACCTATTTTTTTTCTTAAAAGTTTCTTAGCCACATCCGACCTGTACGAAAGAATCTTATTCTCAAAATCAGCGTCCCATGGGCCAAGAATTGTAAACTGGATCTTTTCGTCTGACGCAGTATCTTCAAGAGACACAGTTGATCCAATCGAAACAGATTCGTTCGATATTTTATCAAACTCAATAATTTTTGCTTTTTTAAGTTCACCATCCAGTTTGGAAATAGATTTTTTTAAAATTGTCTGTTTCTCAACCAGCGAGTTATAATCACCATTTTCCCTGACATCGCCAGTTACACTTGCCGCATCTGATAAGTCTTTTTGAATTCTAACAAGTTCAGTGTTAATCAAATTATGCAATTCAGCAGCTTTAGAATCATACCCTTTTTTCGTAACGATCAAAACTTCAGCATCTATGTTTAAATCATCACTAACGGCTAAAACTTTTTTTGGCTTGAAATCAGGATATTTTGATTTTATAACTTGAACCATTTTTTCCTTTGAAGGATCATCAACAAAATCGACACTTGAAGCAATATCATAAATTTTATTTAAAAACAATTCATCAAATTCATTAACTATCGAATTAAGTATTTCCGACTCTGATCCAAATATCATATCATAAATTGTATTCTTCATACGATTACCATATAATTCGATTTTTTTCAAATCATTCATTAATCGAAATAACGATAATACTAGAGAGCTTTTTGAATAATCTAGCCATTCCCAGTTCCATTCATTCATAAGAATATTTCGGGAAATCCACAGGAATATTTCAGGAAATTCTTTAGCTTGTGAAATAATCCTATCGATAAAGCGGTTTATTTCTTTATAGGCTTTATTCCTGAGTAATATATTAAATATATATCTATGAATTCGAACAGGGGTCTCAAACAATATCTCGGTAATAATATCAATATAATCTTCACGTGATTTAACAATAAGATTAATGAATTCCTTTTTATTATCATAAGAAGATATTTTTTTTGATATGACAGATATTTCCTTTGAGTCCTTAATATAGGTGATTACTTTTTTCTTTGTTTCATCAAGATTAATTTTTTCCGCTAATGAATATTTCATAAGACTGTTCAATATGAAATATGATAAAATCAATTTCGTGGCGGATGTTCCTTTAGTGTTTTCAATGAAATATTCTATGAATGTATCTATAAGATCTGAATTTTCCGCGTCATCAACATTGTTTACATACTCATAGGTGATATCCAGTCTGCTGCTGAATGATTCTGTTGAAGCAAATTTTTTCATTAACTCATCCGCTAAGGTGACGGGCTTGTCTCTAAGAACAATCGTGTCCTTCTGCGATTCAGAGAAACCGTATAAAGGACTCTTCTTAATTAGAACACGTGTCTTATTCCACCATTTTGACCAATTTTTCTGATCAAGATATTTTGGAATTAAATCTCGTTTAATATCGGCAACAGTAATTGAGTTATTGTACGATCGTATTAATATAGAAAAGAACGTCATTATATCATCTTCAAATAATTTATTTATTTTATCAGGGTCATGAAACTGCTGAACATATATATGATCCTTAGATATCGGCATCAAAGACTGAAGAGCCATATTAATACTCATTTTATGATTTTCTTTTTTATCGAAATTCACAATGACATCATCTTTTACAATTTCTTCAATTTTACCAAGACCCCAGGTTCTGTGAAAAACGTAATTGTTAGTATCAAGAACGATATTTTTTTCAAAAAGTTTGATAGCTTCTATAGCAGGCACGCTGTAAACATTCAGCTTTGACATCTCCATAAATCTTTTTAATTGAGTATGTCCTTCATATTTTTTTTCAAAAAGTTTTATAAGCTTTCTGCGTATTTCAACATCAGTTGGTTTTTGCTTAAGAACTTTCTTTAAAAAATCTATTGATTTGTCAACATCAGTGTCCTTATATTTCTCATAAAGTGCGAAACTAATTGATGACGAAAAATCATTTTTTTGATTCTCTAAAATGAGTCTGTCAATTCTTTCAAAATAGGCTAAATCTTCCCATGCTGTGTCAACAACTCTCCTCCACATTTCCTCAACTTCTACAAAATTTCCCTGCTTTATAAATCCTTCAAAAGATAACTTTAAAAAATAGATACTTCTCTGAGCATCATCATCAGCAATTGCGATTGACAGTTTTTTTGCAACTTCAGCCTCGAATCTGTTCAATTTAATAATTTCTTCCCAAATTGGAATAGCTTCTTTTTTTCTATTAAGTTTTTCGAGACTTTCAGACAAGGATTTTAGTGCAGTTTTATTCTCCCCATATTCAAGAATTTTCAATGAAACATATTCGATAACCGGCCACTTATAACTTTTCTTTAGTAAGTCAAGTAAATCTATTAAATATGCACGATTTTTAGCTTCATTCTTATGAAAAGCTATCAAACCAATCATATAATATGCTGTTACAGATAAACCATGCTTATCAATGTGATCGATACATACCTGTATGATTTCTTCTTCATAGTTCATATTAATTACATTGTTAAAAACTTCTTCTATAGTTTTAAGCCGAGATATTTGTATGTTATTAATATTTACTCTGCCCCATACTTCCTCTTTAAAAAAGGATTCAATTTTACTAATTATTTTTTCCTTATCCATAGCATTCTCCCGAAAATTTATTTTTGCCACAAAAAACAAAAGAGTATCCGTTTCACAGGATACCCTTTTTTAACAATTTACAATATTATCGATGTATTTTTATTAAATTACTTACTATTTCATCTTCTCAAATCCAGCGTCAAATTAAATCAATTCAATAAGCAAAATTGAAGCAAGCAACCGAAAACACGGTTTAATTACTCACTAACTATTATTTTGCTGCAG
>CAYLTM010000032.1:2176-4317 GCA_964386495.1 uncultured Leptospirales bacterium | reverse complement strand
TCTTGTGTCGCCCCTCCCCCTTGATTAAACGCATCCTCCAATTTTTGACCATCAAAATTCACTTCATATGTCTCAGTTAGAACCTTAAGCTGGTCGAAGAAAAAGAAAGTATTTGTTACCTGCTCTCTAGGATCCGCTCTTAGAACAAATCTTTCAATAGTCAATATCTTAGTCTGCGGATAAGAATTAACCTCCTGTGGTATATACACAGGAATCTCAGTCTGCAAAGGTTTCCATCCTACGAAATTCACATTGCCAAATTTCATTATATGAGTATTACCTTCATGATCTTTAACCCATGCTTCAAGCGTATAAGCATTTCCTCGCCCATGAATCCATATAGAAAGAGCTTTAGCTCTTCCAGGTAATTTAATAGGTTCAGCTGGAATCATATGAACTGAATTATAACCAGGATATCTAAACTGAAAATTCACACCCAGAATTTTAGATTTCTTCATACCCTTATTATCAAACTGCCAGGTTTGTTCCTTCATGTCCGAAGGAAATCCGTCAATCACTTTCAAATCCAGCTTTATAAGAGGATCTTTATTCTTTTTGCCAGCTTCATCCGTTTTTGTAAACTTCTTTGGAACAGTTAGAACGGTCCAATTCGGCGAATTTTCAAAATCTTCTATAACCAGAGCTGTTAGTTCTTTAGAACTGATATCCGGCGGAACATTCGTAATTATCTCGCTAAAAACACTACCAGAACATAAAATCAATAATGATAGCGTCATAAAAACACTGCTTTTCTTAAAAAGTGAAAGCTTCATACCACTATGCCTCCAAAATAATAATTAACATAATATATAATATTACCAGTTGTCCTTAATATTAGGATCTCCGGTAAACTCAGAAAGATCAGTAATAACTCTAAAATTGTCAAAATATGTATAAAAAGTTCCAGGAACTTCAAAAATATCACTTTCAACATAAAAAGAAACAAAATGCAAATTTTTATCCAGCATTGCATAACTTGCAGACTGCGGCAACCAACCCGGAATAATTACAGACATTTCCTGCCATCCCCAGAAATCAAGACGACCGATTTTTATTCTATGAAGTTTTCCACGATAATCTCTTAATTTAACAAAAAGATTATGACGGAATTTTCTTCCAAGAACCCAAACTTTCATTTCTTTCGCTTTACCGCGGATAATATATTCATTTGGAGGAAATACTTCCACCCTGTCAAAACCTTTATCCATAAAATAGGTCTTCACACCCAAAACATATACAGCCTCGTGCTTAATACCATTTTCATCCTGAAGAACAAGCTCTTCATCCGTATAAGGAGAGATTTCACCTGTATCATCATTAACTTTTGAAGGCTTTCCTTCAATTTTACGGATTTTCGTATCTCCCAAAGGACATGTCGCAATGGCTCTCCAGTCTTCACTAGCTTCAAAATCGTCAAGCCAGTCCATTACAAGACCATCCTGCGGTTTTTTATTTAAGTTGCCGTTATTAGCATTCGGCTGTGTTCCTCCCTGCTGTCCAGCACCGTCAACCTGCTGAGCATTAATTTCGATATCAAACCCCGAAACTAATATTATCAACAAAGATGCAAAAATTGGAACAAATAATGATTTGAACTCCACCTTCATCTGATTATCTCCTTATAATTAATATACAAGTTCATCAATATCATATATCGGAAAAAATTATAACAATATTAAACGAAAAAAATTATACTTAACAGATAATAATTTTCATCGATAATAATTGTCAAGAAATAATTACACCATTTCCAGTCTTCCGCTTAATTTTGCCTTTTATGAACAAAATTAATAAATATTTCAGTTTTTTTCAGCCACATGTCTACATAATGTGATAATAAAAACCTTTTTTTCTTTGCTTTAACCGAATAATACTTAATCATAATCTTTAACAACTTATATCAAGATTTTTCCCAGTATTGGAAACCTGTTCAATAACATTCATTTCAACTAACTTATTAGTCAGATCATTCTTCATCGACCCGGCAGTTTTTAATATGTTAAACATATCCTGATTAAAATTGCCAACTCCAGTTGTTATGTTCATGATTTCCACCTATTGTTAAATAATAAACAAATATAATTCTTCCTCTCTTGGAGTATCGGTAAAAACAATTAAAATCTTTACTATTTAGTTAAATA
>CAYLTM010000032.1:1779-2166 GCA_964386495.1 uncultured Leptospirales bacterium | reverse complement strand
AAGAAACACTATTTTCATTTCCGCAAGAAGCAATATAATTTAATTTTTGTTTATCATGCTCTGTCATCTCTATAAATTCTACAGCGGTCTCATAAAAACTGTTTTCTAAAACCGATCTTATAACTTTTGAATTTAATGAAAGCATTTCAAAAGAATTGGGTTTCAAAAAATGGATGTTAATAATATCCCCGGGATTAAGCTGTTCATTCATATGTATCAACATACCTGCAGCACTGACATCAATCGTTTTTCCATCAATTTGTTTAAAATTCAACCCTTTATCAAATTTCAAAAACAATTTTATTGTAAGTTCTTCCTTCACTCTATCAAATTGACGTTTATTACCAGTATTATCTCCCATACTTTGCTCCTTATTATTCTTAATTT
>CAYLTM010000032.1:0-1769 GCA_964386495.1 uncultured Leptospirales bacterium | reverse complement strand
CTGCCTTCAACCGCCGCCCCATAGGTTAGACTATTCAATGATATTTTGTCCGGCTTAACACCGGTAAATAATTTATCCGCCACAGGAGCCGGATAGTAATCAATTAGTGAGAGACCTATAAAAGGATATAACGCCAGGTCGTAGGGTTTCCTGTTGGTTATATGACCGCATGGACCCATAACAAAACTATAGTCTTCCAATAAGTTACCTTTAGAATTTGCGTAATCGGTTCCAAAGGAAGTTTTCTGGATGACAACATCCTTGCTTAAAGTTCCTTTAATACCTAAATAATCAATTATAATATATTCCGAGTTTATTGATGCTGATAAATTTATGTGACTTAAATCTACTTCCTTGATAACATTTATTTCTTTAAAAAGATATGTTCCATTTTCAACAAAATTATTCTCCGCGTCTATTAATGATCCATTGACAAAGCCTAATGAAATCGTACCATTAACCAAAATCTGACCTGCGTAAATCCCTTTTGGATTTTTATCCAAATCTTCAAATTTAGCGTTAATAAATATTATTGAAATAAAAATAATAATAAATTTCAGCTTACTCATGTATTCAACACAATTTTTAATATTCGGAAACACATTGTCTCCGGTGAAACTTCAGACCGGTTCTGTCTATGATTTATAGATTAATCTGTTTTTTACGAAACAATCGATCATTTTCCACCAACCTGACTCATCATAAATATCATCAACCTCCTGTAAATAAGAATTTAACAGCAATATTATTAATTTTACAGTTAATCAAAAAACTAAATAAATCTTGACTAAAATTGGTGAAATTTTTTAATAATAAAAAATATTAAATAAGAGGTTTTTATGAGCGTTAAGTATATTGATCAATTAAATCTCAACGGAAAACGAGTTTTAATCCGTGTAGATTATAATGTACCGCAGGATAAAGAGCAGAATATAACAGACGATACTCGAATAACCGCCACAATAAAAACAATAAATTATTGCACAAAAAATAAAGCAAAAGTTATACTTGTATCGCATTTGGGCAGACCGGATGGAAAAGTAGTCCCTAAAATGAGCTTAAAACCAGCCGCGAAAAAACTTTCTGAAGTAATCGGCAAGGATATTAAATTTATCGAAGCTCCAATCGGACAGGGCGCGAAGGAAGCTTTGGCGGATTTAAAAGAAGGCGAAATTGCGTTGCTAGAAAATATTCGTTTTTATCCAGAAGAAGAACAAAACGATATGGAATTTGGAAAAAAATTAGCGGAACTTTGCGACGTTTATCTTGATGATGCCTTCGCTTGTGCCCACCGCGGTCACGCCTCCAACGAAGCCATTACTCATTTTGTCAGTGAAAAAGCCGCAGGCTTTCTTCTAAAAGACGAAATTGAATACTTTAATAAAGCGATATCAAGTCCTGAAAGACCTCTTATCGCGATTATCGGCGGAGCTAAGGTTTCATCAAAATTAGCCGCGTTGAATAACGTTCTTAATAAAGTCGACAAGCTGATTATCGGCGGCGGTATGGCGTATACCTTCTTAAAAGCTAAAGGATATTCTGTAGGTAAATCTCTTCTTGAGATCGATCTTTTTGACACAGCTGCCGAAATCATGAAAAAAGCTGAAGCAAATAAAATAGAAATTCTTTTGCCTGTAGATTTCAAAGTGGTTGAAGAATTTAAAAATGAATCCCCTTTCGAGGTTGTCTCAATGGATAAAATTCCTGACAACAAAATGGGTCTGGATATCGGCCCTGAAACAATTAAACTTTTCAGTAAAGTTATTTCT
>CAYLTM010000031.1:27709-28344 GCA_964386495.1 uncultured Leptospirales bacterium | reverse complement strand
ACACCCTCTGAAGCTATTTCGAAAATATCTGTTGCATTTCAACATTGAATTCGGGCACTATGATGTGTATAATAAATAATTTCTGTATCAGCTCACTAATATCATTGCTCACCGCCGCCTACGGCGGCTGTGAGGCGTTTTTACCACCTTTTAATGAGCAATTACTAATTTCTAAAAAACTGAAATATTTTTATACTTGATTTCTGAATGAGTAATATTTTCAATAACCAAAAACAATAGATGGTGAACTATGAAAAAGAAAGTAATCATTGCGGCAATCGCAATAATCATATCCGCGACAGGTCAGCTTTACGCTGCATACTCCGACGCGTTGAAACTTTACAATGAAGGAAATTATGATGCCGCGATAAAAATTATAGCAAACGACATGGTAATGGCTAATGATTTTGTTGAAGGCTCTGAAAATTACAAAATGAGATTTCTGGCAGGTCACATTTTATGGAAAATGAACAGTCAGCAAAAAGCTTTAATGCATTTCAGCAGATGTATCGAAATCAAACCGACGGTTACTGATGCTTATATAGATTCCGCATTGCTGCATATTGAACTTAAAAAATATAATGACGCGTTGAAAAACGGCAAAAAAGTTATTGAACTTGATCCGAATAATCCCA
>CAYLTM010000031.1:12446-27699 GCA_964386495.1 uncultured Leptospirales bacterium | reverse complement strand
TATAATCGGGAATGTCTATATGTATTATGGAAATTTTCCAGCGGCAAAAGAGCAATTTGAAAAATCTTTATCTGTAGATGCCAGTGCTTTTGCTTCATATAATGCTCTCGGAAAAACTCTAATGTTTATGAAAAAGTTTGGTGATGCTAATACAGCTTTTTCAGCGGCACTGGCTCTTAATCCCAATTCACCGGAAATTCTAAGCAATCTGGCGATTTGTAATTATAGAATGGGCAAAAAAGATGAGGCAATTCAGACAATCGCGAAAGCAATATCTTTAGATCAGTCTAACGCTGAATTGAAGAAAAACTCTGATATAATTAACGGTTTGGTCGCGGAGAATTAGTAATTAGCGGGAAACCATGAGAAATTCCGAATTTATTTCGGAATTAAAACCAGTCAATTTATACAGGTAGTATAAATTGACTGGTCTAAGTAATCAAAAATCATCAGTCTTCATTGAAACAGACTTCAAATACTTCTTATCGACAGTAATCACCGCTTTAGCATTCCCTGTTCTAAAAAACGCGAATGTTAGAAGATCGCCGCCCTTTGCTTTTTTACTATATCGTATTCTTTCAGAGATATCATCTTTTATAACAATTTCATAATGACCAGCAGGATCTGAATTGGAAAGCTTGTATGAAAATGTTTCATAGGAATTGTAAAAAGCCGCCTGCGTCTTAAAAACCGCTATTTTCAATTTAACAACATCTCCAGGATTAAGAATCGTTCCCGCAGGAGGATTCTGCTCAATTATAAGTCCGCTTTGTTCAGCTGATGCCGCCGGAACCAACGTTTCATCTATTTGAACGCCTTTTGACATTAATAAATCAAAACAAAGATCAATGGTCTGATTAACCAGATCCGGAATTTTCGCATCAGGAGCCGCTTGCCCAAGCGATACAAGTAAATTTACTCGAGTGCCGAGAGGAACCCGCTGTCCCGCCTTTGGACTTTGTTTAACAACAATATTTTCCGCTTCCTTGTCTGATGGGTAATAAGTTATTACACCAATAGGTAATGAAACCGATCTTTCAGCTATAGTTATACTATTTAATTTATTTTTCACGACGAACAGCTGATTGCCTTCCAACTGTGGAACTTCGATAAAGGCTGTATTCCTGCTCACAGTCAATTTCATTCGACTTTCTCTTGGCCGTATCATTCCCGCCGAGGGATACTGTTTGATTATTATACCGTCTTCAATATCATCTGTCTCAAAAAAAGTAACTTCCGGTTTTAGCTCCCTGGAAATAATTCTGTTATATACTACAGAAAACTTATGCCCGGTTACCGCTGGTATTGTGGTTGTTCCAGTAGGCTTAGTCAACAAAATAATAATAATTGTAGATACAAATAAGAACAAAGTAAAGTACACTAACAATAGAATAAAAGCTTTATAATTAGCTTTCCAAAAACCGATTTTTATTTCATTATTTTCCATGTATTTGTCCTGTTATAAAGATTCTGGTAAAATCTGAACTTTGTTATATTTAAGTCAAGTAAAACTTAACTATGTTTTTAAATTTTTAAATTTGCGGCTCATATATTTTTTCAAAAATATGTTGCATTTAGACGTTGATCGGAAATAGTAACCTGTAAATAATTATACTTGTACCAAAATAAATTACGGTTAATATATGAAAATTCCAAGTTATGATGAATGCCTGAAACTCATTGAAATAAATGAAATGCGGGATAATATTAAACAGCACAGCCTGACTGTCATGAAAGTCGCGCTTTCAATTTTCGACAGCTTTACGGTAGATTCCGGTTTGAATCGAGATCTATTGCTGGCAGGCGCGCTCCTGCATGATATTACCAAAACCAGATCGTTGACCACGAAGGAAAACCATTCGTTGACTGGAGCGGCTCTTCTTTACGATTATGGTTATCCTGAAGTTGCAGAAATTGTCGGCGAACACGTAATGCTCATAAATTTCTCCGAAGACGCAAATTTAACCGAGAAAGAAATTGTTTACTACAGTGATAAACGAGTTAAACATGAAGAAATTGTTTTAATCAATGACAGGATAAAAGACCTCATTGAAAGATACGGCCGAACAGAAGACGAGATCTTGCGGATTAAAAATTTTTTACACTTCACAACAATTATAGAAAATAAAATTTCACGCTTCACCAATAAAAATATTGATGAAATAGTTTTCAAATCTGTATGAAAAAATTTTTAATACTCGACTGTTTCGTTGATGAACCCGCCTGTTTCGGCGTGCCGCCATTCATTTCGCCGTATCCGCGCTACATATTCGGTGCTCTCATTTCAGCGGGTTGTTCAGAGTCCGATGTTGATTATTTAACCATTGAGGATATTCGCGGTGATGATTACATTCTTCATGAGAATTATTCAACAGTGTTCATTATCGGGGGTGCCATCGTTCCGGGAAAATATCTCGGAAGTAAAATCGGCACACTGCAGGAAATTATCGGAATTGTTCAGAAAAATAACCTTCACAGTTTCGTATCCGGCGGATTAATATCTTCCTATTTGAAAACCAGCGATATTAAAAATCTCATTGTTGCCGGACAAGACATCGAAGCCTATGCGTTCAACACTGCTTGCGGAAAACCGTTTGATGAATTGCGCAGCAACAAACAAATAGCCGAATGGTCAGTAGCCGGAAGCGCGGTAGTCAAACGGCACAGGGACTTTCCATATTTGATCGCGGAAATCGAAACCTACCGCGGATGTCCAAGACAGACTCATTGTTCATTCTGCTCCGAAAGTATACACAAGAATATCGAGTTCCGCGAAATTGAAGATATTATTTCTGAAATCAGCAGTTTGATTAATAACGGTATCAGCCGGTTTCGAATAGGCAGGCAGGCGGATATCCTTAGCTATGGATCTGATCTTAAAGAATACAGAAACGGTTTTTCTAAACCGTCACCGGTTAGAGTTGTTGAACTATTTAATATACTGAATAATCTCAAACGCAGCGGCACAATTGAACTTCTGAATATTGACAACGCGAATCCCGGCACCATAGCGAATTTTCCGGATGAGTCAGCACTCATTATTGAGGCGATTGCCAACGCCGTTACACCCGGCGACACTATGGCTCTGGGCGTGGAATCATTTGATCCAGTTGTGTTGAAACAGAACTCTCTTAAAGTTAATAAAGAAGAAGCCTTCTTCGCAGTCAAAATGATTAACGAGTTAGGAGGGCGCAGAAAACAGGGACTGCCGAAAATACTTCCGGGCATCAACCTTATACATAATCTTATCGGCGAAAACCTGAATACTTTCAAACACAACTATAATGCGTTAAAAGAAATCCTCGACAAAGGTCTCCTAGTGAAACGTATCAACATCCGCAAGTTGAATCCTTTCCCTGGAACAATTATGGTTAATCGTCCGCCGATTAATGAACAGCTAACGCAGAAATACAAATATTATAAAGAAAAAATCCGTAGTGAAATTGATAATCCCATGCTGAAAATTATATATCCCGCTGGAACTATTCTTAAAAATGTCCGCATCGAAGATACGGTATACGATTACTCTCTCGGCAAACAACTGGCATCATATTCCATAACAATGAAGATTGCTGGTAAACTCGAAATACGATCATTTACAGACACTGTTGTGGTCGGACACAATGAAAGATCACTGCTTGGTTTGCCTACACCGATTCTGCTAAACAGCTTTTCCTCGAAACAATTGGAACTCATTCCGGGTGTCGGCAAAAAACGCGCCGCAGACATTATCTGCAGAAGACCGTTCAAAGACATTACCGACGCGGAGGATCACCTGTCTGGTGTAAATTCAAAAATCAAAAAGCTCTGTAGAATTAATTAATTTCAATAATCAATATCAACTTTTTCTGAAATAGACTCAATGGCTTTAGCCGCGTTGATTATATTTCCTTCTTTAAAGTGCCAGCCCATTATCTGCATACCGATCGGCATACCGGATGAATCTTTTCCAATTGGAACAGAGATGCCGGGCAAAGCCGCAAGGTTAGCAGAAATTGTCAGTATATCGGAAAGATACATTTCGAGAGGATTAGAAATTTTTTCGCCCATTTTAAAAGCTGTTGATGTTGTTGTCGGCGAAATAATCACGTCAACAGTTTCAAAAGCTTTTCTGAAATCATTAATGATTATTGTGCGCCCTTTCAAAGCCTTCAAATAATACGCGTCGTAATATCCCGATGATAATGAAAATGTACCCAGAATAATTCTTCTCTGAACTTCCTCGCCGAAACCTTCACTGCGGGTATTCAAATATATATCGAGCAGTTTTTCGGCATCATCAGTTTTGTAGCCGTATTTTACGCCATCGAATCTTGCAAGGTTAGAAGACGCTTCCGCGGTCGCGATAAGATAATAAACAGGAATCGCGAAGTCGATCATCTTCATTGACATTTTTTTTACAACCGCGCCCTGCTTTTCAAGTTCGGATATTTTATCCATCACCGCTTTACGAATTTCTTCGTTAACACCGTTGAAAAATTCTTCAGGCACTCCGATCCTAAGACCTTTAACATCGCCGTTTACGTCGTATCTTTCCACCGGCACGTTAGCTGTAGTCGCGTCCTTCGAGTCAAGACCGGAAATAATTTCCAGCACCCGTGAAGCGTCCTCAACAGTACGTCCGAAAGAACCTATCTGGTCGAGCGATGAAGCGTACGCGACCAGTCCATAACGCGACACCCTTCCGTATGTGGGTTTAATACCGGTGACACCGCAGAACGAAGCGGGCTGTCTTATTGAACCGCCGGTATCTGAACCAATCGCGCAGGGCACCATCTTCGATGCTGTCGCCGCCGCAGATCCGCCGGAACTTCCGCCTGATACACATTCGACGTTGTGAGGATTTTTAACCGGACCGAAAAACGATGTCTCGTTTGTTGAACCCATAGCGAATTCGTCCATATTGGTTTTTCCTGCTAGCAAAAACCCGCTGTCTAAAAGTTTTTGATAAACTGTTGCGTTATACGGCGGCACGAAGTTATTAAGAATCTTTGAAGCACATGTAGTGAGAATACCTTTCGTGCACATATTATCCTTCACCGCGATAGGAATCCCGTCAAACGGAGACAGTTCAGATGATGCGGCTCTTCTTTTATCAGATTCAGCGGCTTTTTCCAGTAGAGACTGCTCATCGGATATGGTTATGAAAGCGTTAATATTTTTATTCACAGTGTTAATTCTATTCAACATGTCTTTTACTACTTCAACAGAGGAGACCTGTTTTTTCGCAAGCATCTCTGACAATTCGGTCATGGGTTTGTTGTAAAGCATAGTATTCTCCTGTTCAATATTATGTCTGCATAATTATAATACCAGCGAAAATTTTTTGAATTTCGCTAGTATTAATTAATACAGGATGAATAATTCAGTATGCTGAATAGGTCAATAATTATTTTTATGTTGCTTTGCTGTTTAATTTGGTTGAGAATTTTATTTCGGGGCTGGTTCAATTTATTTAACACGCCCAATCACGAGGATTCCAACTTGTGCCATCTTTATATTTTGAAGCGACGATTCAGTGAACCGTAATCACCTGAAGCTACGATTTAAATCGTAGCTTCAAGATCGAAGGTTGTTATAAACAACTCTTTCAATTCAGAATTCATAATTATCCCCTCACCCATTCCTTTATCTCGCCTGTATCGCTGTTAAACGAAATACCAAGAAGAATCTTACTTCTGGGGTCTGAGAGGTATCGTTTATAGTATTCCCGGTTTTTTATCTGGGCAAGGGCTTCGGCGGCTGTTTTGTTAAGTTTAAACTCGAATATGTAGATGTATTTATCTGTCTCTACAACAGAATCCATCCTGCCTTTATTGGTGTTTACCTCAACTTTGATTCTATAACCAAGCAGTGTGAAAAAAATATAGAATATTGTCTGGTAATATTTTTCGTGTTTAATCTTTATTGTGTTGTCGATTTTAGCATATAACACATTCAATATTTCAAAAAGGTCTTCAAGATTATTTTCAAGCAAAGCTGTACGGGTTTCTTCTACCAGCGATGGAACCTTTGCCATCTCTACCGGTGTAAAATAATCAACAAGCCGTTTCACGAAAGCTGAACGGACTTCCTCATTTGGATAACTTAGAGTGTAATTTCCTGTTTCTTTATTATAATCTTTAATGGTTAAGTAACCAGTCTGATACAAAAGCGGCTCCAGACGGATATTGTCAACTTCATAACTTGAAAATGAATCAGCGGTTAAAAGCATATTTTCACACTGCGGTATATCATAGTCATTTTCTTTTAACAGTTTCAAAAGAAAAGTCGGAGTGCCGGTTTCAAACCAGTAGTGTTTAAAATCGCCGTAATCCATCGCATTGGTGAAGGAAACCGGATTGTACACGTACATCTCCTTTTCAGAGAAGCGGATACCGTTATACATATATCTCAGTTTTGCAATATAATCACCCCTTGACATTCCGTTTTTTACAGCGTTCTCTTCTATCCATTCGGCGAAGTAGTGCAGGCATTCGTCTTCCGTGAATCCGCATATCGCCGCGAAGTCCTGCAGCATGGATATGTCGGTGAGATTATTCAAGTCGGAAAAAATCGACACCTGCGTAAATTTACTTACACCGGTAATGAAAGTGAAACGGATGTGTTCTTCATGACCTTTAATTATTCCGTAAAATTGTTTTAGAAGATTTCTTATTTTGAGAACTTCCTCTTTGTTCAGAATATTATCAAGTATCGGCTTGTCATATTCATCAATAAGTATTACAACTTTATCATATTTCCTATTTTGTTCTCTGATTATTTTTCTAAACATCTCCGATGATGTGTCTTTAATTAAATCTATTTGATAATCTTCCGCTATTTCAGTAATCAGGGTGCATAATTTTTTTTCCAATTCATCTGCAGTCTGAGAACTTATTAAATTCATGCTAAGGCGGATTATCGGATATTTTTTCCATTCGTATGGCTGGTCGTATATATACAGGCCTTTGAAAAGTTCTTTTTCGCCGAGGAAAATTGATTCAAGCGTTGAGAGGGTCATTGACTTTCCAAATCGGCGCGGGCGGGACAGGAAGTATTGATTTTTCATTTCATTTTGAACAAGTTTATAAATGAAAGGGGTTTTATCAACATACATTCCGTTTTTCTCAATTATAGTTTTAAATGTATATATATTTGTGCTTAAACTTTTTCTCATTGAGTTACCTGTTTTTTGTTTCATAATGATTATTGAAAATGCATAATATGAGGGAATTTGTCAAGGGATAAAAAAACTAAAAAACGCGTATCTATATAGATTGGATCAAAACCGTACCCTTAAGGGTACGGTTTCCCCCTAAGGGCATGTTACAAAAGTAAATAATCTATCCGGATTCCGTCAAGGTGCAACATATGCTCCCATTGAGCAGATCAACAAGCGAAATTTTTTGAATTCCTCTGGTAATAATGAATACAGGATGAATAATTCAGTATGCTGAATAGGTCAATAATTATTTTTATGTTGCTTTGCTGTTTAATTTGGTTGAGAATTTTATTTCGGGGCTGGTTCAATTTATTTAACACGCCCAATCACGAGGATTCCAACTTGTGCCATCTTTATATTTTGAAGCGACGATTCAGTGAACCGTAATCACCTGAAGCTACGATTTAAATCGTAGCTTCAAGATCGAAGGTTGTTATAAACAACTCTTTCAATTCACAATTCACGATTCATCAATTCCCACCACGAACTAGCCAGACATTCATCACAGTTGTTTTATCATTCATCACAATTGATCCATTTCTAATAATAACTCTATATGCCTGAACAGCACTACATGAATTTGTTGTACTTGTCCAATAATAAGAATATCTGTCTGTTTCATTATTATCCTTTTTCACATTAGTAAAACCCTCTGCCATTAACCAGTCTGCTAAAGCTGGCGCAACTTCCTTACCATAATGAATAAGTGTTGCAAGCTCACTAACCGATGGCAACCGCCAGTCGTTATATCCGCTTTCATTTGCAGTATTAAGAGCATCAACTCTACCCAGAGCATCAGCCCAATTATGTTGCCCCGCAGTGCCAGCATCTTTCAGCCAGATAAGACCAGTCATATTGTCAGTGATAGTACCGTTTCCATTATCTTTAAACCTGATAGTAGGGAAAGGCACTCCCTTTTTATAATAGGCATCATCACCATCTCGCTTTGATACAGTATTTCCTGTAACTGGTAAAATATTACTACTTCCACGTACCTGCCACGCTCGATTACTATTAGAACTAGAGCCAGTACCACATGTTATACCTGTTCCGAGGTTTATATATTTGTGATCTGTGCCTGATGGTGTACTCGAATGATAAGAAATTGCAGAAACATTAGAAAAACCCTGTAAAGCATTATTAAAATAATTTGAATGATGTGTAGCTCCAAAATTGATCAGACTCATAAATTCCAGAACATTTGGCAAACGCCAGTCAGAGAATGTTGCCGCAGTGAGTCCTTCACTATAATCAATATTCGCAGTCCATACTCTTGTTGTAGAATCAGTTGCTTTAAGCCATATCAACCCTGTCATGTTGTCTATAACAGTATCTCCGCTGGTTGAGAACCTCGGACTTGGCCAACTTACACCCTTCTGCGTTGAACCGTCTTCACGAGGATCGTGTGTATAACCAGAGATAGTTACAGTTCCAGCCCCCGTTTTAAAAATTGGTATCGCCCGATAAACAACAATGTTATAGGTTTTCGTATTTACGCCGTCATCAGCAGTAATCACAACTGTAACAGTATTGGGTCCTACCGCTAAATTATTGATAGTATGGGCAGTTCCAGAAGCCACTGTTGTACCATTTATTTTTATTGTTGATCCAGTATCCGCGGTCATGGATATTTGTATTGACTGTGTAGCGTTATGTGTTGGATTAACACTGTCTGCAAATGCAACAGGAGCAATAAGATAATCTGTTACTGAAGAACTAAATGCTGGTTGCAGAACACCCTTGTTGATAGTTACACCTCCCAAATTAGATGATCCTGCTGCCTTTACTATCACCGTAAATGTCTTAGTCTCAGTAACACCACTCTTAGCAATAGTCGCTGTTAATGTAACAGTAACATCGCTTGAACCAGCCGCTGGTCTTGTTACTGTTCCATTACTAGCAATAACACCTGTATTACTGCTTGCCCACGAAATAGTCGTTCCGTTTGCACCGCTTGTCGGCAAGGTCAAATTCTGGGTAACATTGTTTGCATCGTTACCCGAACCGAATGTAATAGCAAGAGCCGTCTTGTCGGTTGTAACCGATTCTGAATCTGTTTTACCGGCAGGACTCGGTGTTGGAACAGGAGCATCGGACGACCCACCACCTGTGTTAACAATCCCAATGGAAACAGTTTCACTGCCGGATTCGCCGATGCCGCGAACTTCACCAGCATCGTTTATTATAAGCCATAAATCTTTTCCATCAATTGTTTGTAATGAAACATTGTGTTTTTTATCCACTATCAAATATATGTTGAGATTCCCATCTCCGTTAGTATCTACTTCGTATTTACCATCTTTGGTTCCATCGTTTAAAAATTTAAACTCTGGAGCTGTTGACTTAGTAGTCAGTTTGATACCGTCAACTTTTTTATCTTCTGTTGTATCTACCGCTTCAGGACCAAACAGACCTGTAATACCTTTATTCGACGGCAACTCAACTATTTCACCGACTTCAAACTTGTAGGGGTTTGAAGTCTCTGAACCACCATCACACTGAATAAAAGATAATCCTGATAAAATACAAATACTAATCCAAAAAAATATCTTTTTCATATAACCACTCCAAATTTTAATGTAACCTTAATAATAACATATGCTTTTTGATCTGTCGACCGAGCCAATTAGCTAACAAATATAAATGTTTTTTATTCGTATTATTTTTCCTCCTTGACAACAAAAATAAACATAATACTATTATTTGTTTAGGCTATCGATATCACTTTGACAGCCTAAACAAATAAAAACAAGGAAATCCCAATTGAATAGATATAATACGTTAATTGTGGAAGATGAGACCTATTCAGCGGAAGTAATGATCGATTATGTTAATATGACTCCATCACTTCATCTTCTGTACTGGGCTAACACCGGAGAACACGCACTGAATTATATAAAAACCCAGCAAGAACAAATGGATTTAATTCTGCTTGACATAAGAATTCCTGATATGACAGGTTTTGAATTTATTGAAAAACTCGAAGAAGTGCCGTTTGTAATATTCACTACAGCTTATGACCAATACGCTGTTAAGGCGTTCGAACTAGACGCTCTGGATTATCTTGTTAAACCAATTAACTTCGAAAGATTTTCAAAAGCAATAGAAAGATTTATATACTATAAAAAGCATTCAGTTCCCTTTGATATATACGGAACAATAGAAGACATGAAAGGTAAGGATAAGTATAAAAAATCCTCACTTCCTCAAAACAAACTGGAAGAATATTCTCAAAAAATTAATGATTATATGGAAAAAAATGAACCATATATTCAAACGGAATTTAATTTAAAAATAATGTCAAAAGATTTAAAGATTCAACAATATTATATCTCTCAGGTATTAAGTGTAATCTTAAAAACAAACTTCTATAAATTCGTCAGTTCATACAGGATAGAGTATGCAAAAAAATTATTAGCCGATAATAATTATAAAGAAAAAAACTTACTGGAAATATCTTTACTGTCGGGCTTTCAATGCAGATCAGTGTTTAATCACACTTTTAAAGAAATAACTGGAACATCTCCGAAACAGTTCAGAGAAAATTTCAGTATTCAAGCTGGCGACTAAACTACGATACTCTTATTGGATAATTGAAAAGGTGGCAAATAAATGATGATTGACTTAAGAACACTATTTATACTTCTCACTGTAATTTCAGGTATAATGTTTCTTACATTTATAATATATTTTCACAATAAAAAAAGTTCATTTAACATTATCACCTGGTTGCTATTATCATTAACTGTATCCAATGTGTTATTTGGTTTAAGAAATATTATTCCGGATTACCTGTCCATGACACTGGCATCAGCTTTATTGTCGTTGACTTATTCATTAAGTTATATGGCAGTTTGCCGTTTTTTATCGTTAACCGTAAATAAATGGGTCATAATTATACCAATTATCCTGATAGTACTTGTTATTCAACCGCAATATTCATACATCACTCGTATTGTTCTTTCAAATCCGGTTTACGCTGCACAGAACATCATTTTATTATACGTTCTTGTGAAAATTTTTTATGTTCGTAAAAGCAAGGCTGTATTATTGTTGATTATTTTTTGCCTGGTAGGCTTTACAGCTTTTTTTGCACGAGCCGTGACATCAATACTGTTTAAGGATCAGCATGTAAACTTACTGGAATCCAGCGTATCACAATCAATAATTTTTACAATGCTTTGCGTTGGTCTTTTTTTGTTTGTCATCGGTATACTACTTCTTCAGATGGAGTCTGAAAGTGAATTGTTAATTCAATCCAACCTGGATTTGGACAAAACAAACAAGAATCTCCACTTAAAAGAAATGGAATTGATCAAACTAAATGAAGAATTAATAATAGCACGAGATAATGCTTTAAGCTCCAGCAGGGCAAAATCGGCATTTTTGTCAAATATGGGACATGAAATGAGAACCCCTATGAATGCAATTATAGGATTTTGCGAAATTATTAAAATGAAACATACCAATCCGGATTTAAAACATTATGTTGAAGCAATTGAAATTAATGGAAACATTTTAATACAGTTAATAAATGATATTCTTGACATAATAAAATTTGAGACAAACCAATTTATTCTTAGAAAAACACAGGTCAATTTAAAGCAAATCGTTAATGAAATACCTCATTATTTTGATTATAAACTATCGAAAAAAAATCTAAAAATGATTATTCATATCGACGATGATTTTCCTTTTGAAATTGAAGCTGATCCTCTTCGTCTCAGGCAGATAATGATTAATCTTGCTGGTAACGCGGTAAAATTCACCCCTTCTGGTCAAGTTAACCTTACTATTAAACATAAATTCATCGAAAATGACACAAAAATTAATCTCGAAATTATCGTTACAGATACAGGAAAAGGGATTTCACCGGAAAAACAAAAACAGATTTTTGATGCTTTTGAACAGGAAGAAAATTATTCTGGAAATTATGGCTTGGGTCTTGGATTAACCATAACAAAAAAAATTGTTAATGCGATGAATGGGACAGTAAATATTGAGAGCGTTCCCGATAATGGAAGTACCTTCACGGTATTTTTACCCGGTTTATCCGTTACCAATAAAATGAATCACATTGTTTACACCGAAAATTCCGGCAACAATTTTGCAGAAAAACTAATAATGATAGTAGACGATGAACCAAATAATCTGGATCTTCTTCAGCAATTTTTAGAAAACGAAGGGTACCATACTATTAGCGCTTCCGGCGGTATAGAAGCATTAGAAAAATTAAAAAGCGTTACACCGGATTTGATAATAATGGACATCAAAATGTCGGGAATGAACGGCTTTGAAACCAGTCGAACGATAAAGAGTAATCCACAGTTGTGTAATATTCCAATAATTGCTCTAACCGGAATGTTGCTTTCCGAGGAGGATAGTAAAATGGTTGGTATAAAATTTTCATCTATTGTTAATAAACCATACACGCGAAAAAAAATCATAGAAGAAATTGCCATGTTAATATGATTAAATTGCTGAATATAAGGCATACGAAAATGTTAAGAAAATAATATGTCATTTTATTAGATTTCGAATTTATTGAAAAACTTGAAGATGTACCGTTTCAAATAGTTACTACTAATTATGACCAAATTCATCTGATAAGATTCTGATCACTATTAGAAGCAAATTCGAATAATATCTGAGAATTTTCTGTTAATACTAATGCAATACCGTATCTTTTATTTTTAATGTCATAAATAGTTTTATCGAAAAGTAATTTCGCACTGAATTTTTCTTTTGAAGCAGCCCAACGCCATGTATAATATTCATAAAGAAATCTTTTGCCATTCTGATCGATAATCTTTTCATTAACAGGAGTTTCTTTTCTCGCTATTATTGGAATTTCCTGATGACTATAACGATCGAGACTGTTAAAATTATTTGGTATCTTTATTTCGCGATCAATAGCAACCTTGCAAAGTTCCTGCAAATGAACAAAATCATCAACCATTAGAACAATTCCATATTTATTATATAAAATTTTTTTTATTAAGGCGGTATCAAAATCACTTACAATATTTACTATGCTTCGTAAATTCGCGGCATCAGGGTCGTCAGTAAAAAACTCCATGTAATTCAAAACGAAGACCAGTCCCTCCCCCTCTTTTTTTTCTTCTCTAAGGGTAGTGCAGCATAATATTATTAGAATTGCAATCACCAACAATTTTTTCATAAAAACCCGGCATCACTGAGCTTACTATAAATTTCTTTGTCGTTATTTTTTCTTTCAGGGGTGATTAATTTTTCTAGATATTTCGCGATGATATCCGTTTCAATGTTTACTCTACTACCGACCACGCAGTTCTGCAGAGTAGTCTTCCTTACAGTCTCCGGTATGATATACAAGCCGAAAGAATTATCCGCTACGGAAACAACTGTTAGAGATATTCCATTTATCGCGATGGAACCCTTCTCGACTATATACTTCATAATATTTTTTGAAGCTGATATTATATAAGCGATTCCCTCACTGTCTTTATTAATAGTCTCTATTATCCCAGTACCTTCGACATGCCCTTGAACAATATGCCCGCCCATTCGGCTATCCGGACGTAAAGCTCTTTCAAGGTTAACCGCTGTACCGGATTTCAGTGAACATAAAGTCGTTAACTCAGCTGTAATTTTCGAAGCGAAAATCTGAAAACCATGACCATTGAAAAATTCAACTGTCTGACATACTCCGTCAACAGAAATTGAATCGCCAATTTTCAAATCATCAAGGATTTTATCACAACGAATTTCTATCCTGTAACCGGACGTAGTTTTTTCAACCTTATTAATGGAACCAACTTCTTCTATAATTCCGGTAAACATTAGGAATCTCCATACTCTAAATTTCCAAAAACTCCAAGATCGTTTTCCAGTTGTATATAAGCTGAATTTATAATTGAGCAATCAACCAAATTATTACCATCATATAAAGGAGTACCGGCTGAAAATATTTTTTTCGAATAAAAAAATAATATATCATCAATCATTTTATTTTTTAGAAATGAATAAGCTAGTTTTGCACCGCCTTCCAAAAGTATATAAGTGAAACCTTTATCATATAAACCTTTCATCAATTCATCAATAAAAATATCATTATCACAAGCAATAATTTCGACAAGCGTGTTTTTAGTTTTCATTAAATTTACAGCAGCACTGTCATGATAATTCTCGACAGATGACTTGCCTGCAAAAATAATATAATTATCATCGCGGAAAAAAGGGCTTTTCAAATCAATCCTATCGGGTAATCCTACAATAATTTTTTTAGGATTATTACCTTCCCAAGTAAAATCATCGCTTAATAATGATCGCATAATAAAATTATCATTTCCCAAAAACCGGCTATTATTAAATTTCACATTATGGTCCAACCGGACATTCAGCAAAGGATCATCAGTGGTAAAAGTATTTTTCCCGATAACAACAGCGTCTACCCTAGCCCGCAAACGGTGAACAATCTGGCGTGCTTCAATCGAAGAAATCCACTTCGTTTTCCCTGAAAGATCCGCGGTCTTCCCGTCAAGCGTCATCGCCGATTTGTGTATTACACGCGGACGTTTTTTTTGAATTCTTGTAGTAAACGGAGCGATCAACTGTTTTGCAGAATTTTCAAATTCGCTGATGATCTCGATATTAATTCCGGCGTTGATTAATTTTTCCACGCCTTTGCCCGCCACCAATGGATTCGGATCAATCGCGGCGATGTACACATTTTTTATTTTCGAGCTGATTATTAAATCTGTACAGGGCGGGGTTCTACCGAAATGACAGCAAGGCTCAAGTGTAACATACAAATCTGAGTCAGCAGTAATTGACGCTCCACCAGCGCCTTTAACAGCACAAACTTCTGCATGGTCACAGCCGCATTCTCTGGTAGCCCCAACAGATATGATTTTATTGTTTTTTACAAGAACGGCACCGACAGCGGGATTTGGAGAAGTCCTTCCAAGCCGTTCAAACGCGGCCCGGAAGGCAATCTCCATAAAAGAAGAGTCAAACATTTTATGATGCTATAATTTTTTTCGCTGTAAGCAATGTAATAGCTGGTAT
>CAYLTM010000031.1:5275-12436 GCA_964386495.1 uncultured Leptospirales bacterium | reverse complement strand
ATTATTTGGCAAATCTCTTGGTGGAGATGGCTTATTGTATAAGAATATACCAAAAAGTAAAACTACCGCGAAATCGTTTATTACATCACCACCTAAAAAATATAGTGATAAAATCGCGAAAATCGTAGTTAGAGATGTTAAAATTGTTCTTGATAAAGTTAGATTAATTGCCTCATTAACAATTTCAGATAAAACCCCATCTTTTTTATGCTGAAGCGTTTCCCTAATTCTATCAAAAACTACAATTGTATCATTTACTGAATAACCGAATATTGTCAATAATGCAGCCACGACAGGGATATTGATTTCTATATTTAGCATACCGCAAAACATAATGGAAAGTATTACATCATGAAATAAGGCAGCAACCGCACCCATGGAATATTTAACTTCAAAACGAAATGCAAGATAAAGTGCCATCATTACGACAGCCATTAATGCGAGCTTATAGGCAGTCCGTTTCAAATACTCACCGATAGAAGGACCGACAGTTTCTAGAGACCATTTAACCATACCAGGAAAACTCTTTTCCAGAGTATTCCATAATAATCCAAAACTATCTTCGGCGGATTTATTCGTCGTAAGCAACTTCGTGGAAATAACATATTCATTTTTTTCTTCTGGACCAATTGTTTGTACAGACGCACCGATTTTATTATCAGCCAAGACCTTTCTAATATCAGAAATTGATGAACCCGTCGGAAACTGTGCGGTTAATTTCACACCGCCGACAAAATCTATTCCCCAGTTTAGACCGCCGGTTTTTACAGTAAAAAATGAAAAGATTAGCAGCAGCACAAAGGATCCTGCTAATGCGATAAATCTTAATTTTATAAATTGGATCTGTTTTTTCAATTTAAAGCTCCTTATATGTATATTTTAGTCATATTCTTTTTTGCAATTACTATAGTAAATAAAAGTTTAGAGACAAACAACGCCGCGAACATACTTGTCAATATACCGATAATTAATGTTACAGCAAATCCTTTTATAGGACCAGTTCCTACCTGTGAAAGAATAAAACCTGCTAATATGGTCGTGATGTTTGAATCCATAATTGTCCAGAACGCCTTATCGTAACCAGTCGTCACGGCAATCCTTGGAGATTTCCCGGCAGCGAGCTCTTCTTTAATACGCTCATAAATGATTACATTCGCGTCTACTGCCATACCTATAGTCAGAATAAGACCAGCTAGTCCAGGCAATGTAAGAGTAAATCCCAACCATGATAAAAGAGCTAACAAATAAACCATGTTAAGGACAAGACATACGTCCGCGATAATACCAGCTGCTTTATAACGAAGAATCATAAAAAAGATTATGCCAATACCGGCAACCATAAGAGCTTTAACACCGGACTCTATAGCGTCCTGCCCGAGAGACGGACCGACTGTTCTTTCTTCTTCGATTCTAAGGTCAACAGGTAAGGCTCCTTCATTGATTATACGGGACAGAACCTTGACTTCCTCTGAAGTAAAGTTTCCTTCGATAATAGCTTTCCCTCCAGTAATCTGCACATTAAGACTCGGAGCACTTCGAACTTTCTCATCAATAACTATTGCTAATCTTCTGCCGTGATTCTTTTTCGAAGTTACATCAGCAAATTTTGTAGCCCCGTCAGCGGTTGTCGTGAAATTAACCGCGAGTCTATTCATATCATCATAGCCTTCTGTAGCAGTAGCTATATCGTTACCAGCCAGACTGGCTTCTTTATCAAGAACCATCGGATAGGAAGGAAATATTTTTTTAGTTTCTTCATCTCTATCATAAAAAAAGTATAATACTTTATCCTGAGGAATCTGCAAAGCCTCTACAATCGACTGCTTCACAACATTTAACTCTTTTTCCACATCAGGTAAAGCAACAGCTTTCTCTGTAACATACTGAGCTGCTTTATTTGATAATTCCTCATCAACAAGGTGATACGACACACTTCCGGTTGTACCAATAGCTTTTTTCACACCATCAGGGTTTCTGACACCAGGAAGCTGAACTTCTATTGCGTCGGTACCCTTAGGACGAATATCCGGTTCAGATACACCAAAAGTGTTTATTCTGTTGCTGATTTTTTCAAGTGCCTGAGCGGTAATTTCTTTTTTATCCGCGTCAGTAAATTTTCTTTTAGATTTTTCTTCCATTTTCGCGTAATCCGCCTGAAGAACAAGGCTCATTCCTCCCTGTAAATCCAGACCAAGGTTGATTTTTTTCGCAAGAGCGTATTTTTCAGCCCAGTGCCGCAGCATCACCGCGTCAGAAACAAAACTATACGTTTTTATATCATTCATAACTGCGTCACTAAGATCATATCCTTTTATAAATATAGTCTTATCTTTTAACTCAACCTTATGAGTGTTTTCAGGAAATCTGGCAGTTATGGCAGCAATATCACTTTCTGATGCTGTTGACATAAGATCAACCCTCATTGTCTTTTCTCCAACAGTCGGAAGAATCAAAACAACCGCAAATGCTGTTATCAGGACAAAAAATATAATTTTTGATAATGGTAGCTTATTCATTTTCTAATTCCTTACTATTTAAACTTAATAATAAACTTAATAATAAACTTAATAATAAACTTAATATTTTCCGGTAATTTTAAAAACCCGTCTTCTTTTTTTCGAAGTCTTCAGTCTGTATAAAACAAAAATAAAAACAACAATTCCGATCAACAAACCTTTAGCGAGCCAGTCCTGTTTCTTTTTATCTTTAACCAGCATTGTATCTTTCTTTTTCTGATTATCTTCAATTTCAACAATATCGGCTTTCTTACTGTCATTTTTCGATGATGTAATCTCCGCTTTCACAACAACCTTTTCTGTTAAAACGTAATCTGGAATGCGTGACGATATAAAATCTTTTTCAGTAATATCGAATAACTTCAACTGATTTTTTATAACAGGTTCAGGCTTAGTCACTTCCACTGGAACAGCCGCCTGCGGCGGAACATTTTGCGGAGCAGCTGCTTCTATCGGCGGTTTTGGTTTCGGCTTAGGTTTCGGTTTTACTACTGCCGGTTTAGGTTTAACAACAGGCTCAGTATCTACTGCCGAGTTTGTGTCATTAAATATTATCGTTTCATCCTGCACTTCCTGAGCAAAAACAAATTGATTCAGGGAAACAGTAATCAACAGTATAATAATAAATAACACACCTAAACAATTTAGCAGTTTTTCTTTATTTATAAACATCTATTTTACTTCCGGAATAAGTTAGCTGATTTTCTGCTGTATAGCCGCTCTGGTTATTTCAACCTTTGCGTTATCGCTAATCTTCAATACCACGTTACCATCGGTTTCATTAATGGAACTTACTATGCCGAAAATACCGCCGATTGTTAATACCTTATCACCTTTCTGTATTGATTCGATCATTTTTTTTCGGTCTTTTTCTTTTTTCTGTTGTGGTCTTATCAGAAGAAAATAAAATATAACTATCATTAAAACGATAGGTACAAAACTTGTCCAAGCAGCAGCACCCTGTCCGCCAGCCGTTTGAGCATAAGCTATAAATGAATTAGTCACAAAAGCCCCCTGTTTTTTCAATTAAATATAGCGAGTCGGCAAAACGCTTAATAGTTTGATGCAGACTATACATTTCTGTATTACATACAATTTCCTTAATACGAGGAAACATTATGTACTTGCTCAAATTATTATTATACCGATTTCTGTCAATAAATTTATTCAGACACGAGAGTGTTCAGTCCTCGAATTCAACTTTGTTTGTTAACGGCTCGCGGTTTCTTGGGTTTGGGTTCAGGAAGTTCACTGGCAGTAATGTTAATTAATTTACCAATCCATTCACGGTCTTCAAACTTATCCTCTATTAAAAAACTTAATTTTGCGCCATTATAAGCCGGTGCTTCGACAACATCACCTATGAATAACCTTCCTCCGTCAGTGGGTTTGACAAATAGCTGATTATTACAGACAAGAGCGACAACTTTCCCATTGCAATAAACCGCATACTCACCAAACATTTTTCTAGCAGATATTACACCCGCGTCCTCCATTTGATCAACCAGAAAATCTACAAAACTTTTATCTGAAGACATATCTTCTCCTTATAAAACCTTATACATATTTATTTCTTTTTTTTCTTACTAAGGTTCAGATCTATTTTTGAAAATTTTCCATCGGAAATTTTCAACGGAAAAACATACTTCGTATTATTATCTTCTATAATACTATATTTAGCTGTGCTGTCCAGATCAATAAAAAAAATGATTCCATTGTCATCAAGTTTATATAATTTTGCGGCATCATTAATCATCAAACTAAATTGTTTACCCGCATAGGGTTTTCCGTCAAGCCCTTTAACAGACAGGTAAAGACCTGTACAATTTGAGTGAATAAAATTAACGATGTTATAAAAATCATTATTGTATTTATTATCACTTTTTTTCACAAGAGTATATTGTTTATTTTTTTCTTTATTATCTGTTATAATAGCGTCGTTTATTTTACCAGTGTGAGACAATATGTATTGATTATTATCGGTATAATAATCAACAATCGCATTACTGTTGGTATCAACTTTGTAATTATAAAATGATTTCTTTGTCATATCAGCAGTGTCAATTACAGCATCGAGATTACCGTTTTAATGTGCCGTAGTCAATAATGTGATACGGATCTGAAAAATTAACTGGTGTGATAAACATAACTCCACTTGCCGCCGATAAACCATGTGACGGCATATATCCAGCAATTTTGCATCAATAATAATATTATTAGTCGCTTCATGCAAAAATATTTTCAACATCATTCTTATTGTCAAGTATATATTACACGATTTCTTAACAAGCTCAATGACGTATTCTCCCTGCAAAAAATTGCTTCCTGAGTAATTTCTCTAAAGCACAGATTCATAATAAATACTTGACATTCTTCTCACAGTTCAATTTTTAACCATATATTCGTCCTCAAACAATCACCTGTTTTTCAGGAAACTGTTACAAATAAATATAAATAACAAAGAGGATCTAATGAAATTATTGATTAATTTTAAAAACTTTACTATAAATCAATGGGTGTTGATCGACAAAGAATATAAAACCGAAAATAATTTCGATCCAAAATTTTTAATCGTGATAATATCTGTGATTATATCACTAGCTGTTATTTATATTTATACAAACGCGTATCATGTGCAAAACTACTCGGAACATTTCAAATCATTCAAATATCCCTTTCTAACACCCTATGCCATATGGGCATTAGCGTCATCATTCATGTATACTGTTCCGGCATTTTTCATAATAAAATTTGTTTTCAAAGAAAATATTTTCGATTATGGTTTTTCATTTCCTTCCAATCATAAAGTTCATTTAATTTATCTTGCATTTTTTATTATTGTTCTCCCGCTCGCATTTGCTGCTTCATTTAATGACGTTTTTCTGGCTATTTATCCATTTTATTATCCGGAGGATAAATATTCATTTTTAATTTGGGAGTTTGTATATCTTCTTCAGTTTGTAGCTCTTGAATTTTTCTTCAGAGGGTTCTTTCTTTTTTCTCTAGCGAGATATATTGGTTCTTACTCTGTTTTCATAATGACTATTCCTTATGTGATGATACATTTCAATAAGACTTTTACAGAATCGATGTGCGCGATTATTGCCGGAATAGCCCTTGGAACACTTGCCCTACGAACAAGATCAATATATGGCGGAATAATTCTTCATTCCTGTTTAGCTTTATCCATGGATCTTTTTTCTTTGATGCAAAAAGGGTTTTTTAAATTTGTCTGGTAAACATATATTTTGGAACTTTTTTGTAATATTGAAGGTCTAATGGGCAATGTGCTGAATTAACTTTATGACTAAACCGGGGAAGTCTGAATGTCAAAAAAACACCAAAAAATGAAATTCTTAATAGCTGCTATTGTTATAGCTGTGAGTGCACTGATATTGTACATGGCAAGACCGGATTATACTCTTACAGATGTAAAAGTCTCACCTATAACTAACGCGGTTTACGCTCTCGGTACAGTAAAATCCGACTCCACATATAATCTTAAACTTGGGATGCTTACAGTTATTACAAAATCGCATGTCTCCGAAGGGGATTATGTTTATGAAGGTTCACCTCTTATAACAACTGATACCGGAATAGTAATAAAATCACCTATTAAAGGAAATGTTACAGATGTACTTTTCAACGAAAAAGAGATTGCTCCGCCTAACCAGACCGTTCTGACAATTATAGACTTTTCTAAAATGCATGTAAGAATATCACTCGACCAGAATACAATTTTATCCGTTAAAAAAGGTCAGAAGGCAGAACTCAGTTTTGAAAACCTTCGTGGAGAAAAAATAAACGCGGTTGTTGACGCTGTATATCCATCCGGCGGGGAATTTCTCGTGAAAATTATTCCGGAAAAAATGCCGCAATCTATACTGCCTGAAATGTCTTGTGACGCGGCAATCGAGATAATCAAAAAAGACAACGCGATACTGGTACCAGCCGTATCAATAAAAAACAACAGAGTTAATGTGTTAAGAAAAGGAAATAAATTGACTGTTGATGTAAAAACCGGAGCCGTCAACGGAAAGTGGGTTGAAATACTGGACAACAAAATTCTACCCGACGATAAAATAGTAATTCAAAACGGTCAGGGGAAAAATTCTAAAAAATCGTCTAATGACGGACCACCATAATTTATTTATTCCATAACTGTAATGACCATCGCGTAATTTCATAAAATTTTAAAAAATTTAAAGGTGTCAGTTATGTGGTTTTTAGCTATTAAACAGATTTTTTCAAGGAAAAGTCAAACGTTTCTGACTTTTCTCGCGATAGTCATTGGAGCATCAGGTTATATCGTTTTTACTGCTATTCAACTTGGTTTCAAAGAATTTATGATTTCTCGCCTCATTGAGCGGGATGGTCATATAAGGATTACTCCCAAAGATAATCTCATTGATGAGGACAGCATCAGCGGAATTTTTTTCAAGGGAACTGAGGTTCGTTGGATTAATAAACCCAACGGAAGAAGATCTAATAAAAATCTGACTAGTGCGAATGAATGGTACTCTAAACTATCCGCCGATCAATCTGTTATTAATTATTGCCCCTTCGCTAATACAACCGCTCTTGTGACCAAAGGAAGCTTTTCACAAAATATATCCATAATGGGTATTGATCCGGAAAAATTTAT
>CAYLTM010000031.1:0-5265 GCA_964386495.1 uncultured Leptospirales bacterium | reverse complement strand
AGATGTTACCGCTGGAAATTTGTACACATTAAATAACGGGATTGGTCTTGCCTTCGCTGGTGAAAAGTTTATAAACTTGATGGGCATTAATATCAATGATACGATAACAGTGATAGCACCGGATGGTACAACCTATCCGATGAAAATTATCGGGACTTTCAATACAGGGGATCATCGCTCCGATGAGCGCGTGCTCTACACCTCTATGAAAACCGCCCAGAATATTCTCAGATCACCTGGATTTGTTTCACGCATAGTTGTTAAAATAAAAGACGTTTCCAAAGCACAGGAAATCGCGACTTTGTGGCAGGCGACTTCTATGGATGATGTCGAAAGCTGGGATCAGGCGAACCAGAATTTTCTAAGCATGACAGATACACAGGATATGGTGAGAACTATCACGACTATGACATTTATTTTAGTCGTATCATTCGGTATTTATAATATTTTAAACATGGTGGTAAGTCACAAAAAAAGAGAAATAGCGATATTGCGCTCAATAGGGTTTGACGAAAAGGACACAATTTTTCTATTTTTAATTCAGGGTGCGTTGATTAGTATCGTGGGTGCCGGTCTTGGTTTGATAATAGGTTTCGGAATATCTTTGTATATAGAATCTGTAAAAATTCCTATGGGCAGAGGTTTTATGAGAGTATCATTTGATGCTTCAATATATTTAAAAAGTTTTCTGCTGGTTTTCGGTTCATCGATCATTGCCAGTTTTTTTCCCGCAAGAGCTGCTGGGAAATTATCACCTATAGAAATTATTAAAGGAACATCCTGATATGGCAATTATTAAATGTGAAAATATAGTTAAATCGTTCGGGCATCCACCTATTCGGATATTAAAATCTTTGACGTTCGATATAGAAAAAGGCGAATTTCTTGCGGTTACTGGAAGGTCAGGATCCGGAAAATCAACACTCTTGTATGTTATCAGCGGGCTTGATGATTTAACATCCGGACAGATAAGCATTTCTGGAGAGAACATTCACGAACTTGGAAATAAGGAACTGCATAATTTTAGAAACAACCGAATGGGTTTTGTTTTTCAATTCCATTACATGCTGCCGGAATTGACCGCTTTGGAAAATATTCTAATGCCTGCAAGAAAGTTCGGACACGAAAAAGAAAAAAAAGAATATGCTCTTCATCTGATGGAACACTTCAAAGTAATTGAATGCAAGAAAAAACTTCCATCACAAATGTCCGGCGGAGAAATGCAGAGAACATCGCTTGCCCGTGCATTAATTATGAATCCTGAAATTTTGTTCGCCGATGAACCGACAGGAAATCTTGATTCTGAAAACGGCGGCAAGGTCATGGAGATTTTCAAACAGATCAACAAAGAAATGGGAACTACCATAATGATGGTTACTCACGAAGAGGATTACGCCAAACTCGCAAGCAGAAGAATACATTTAATCGACGGAATTATTTCCGAAGACACATCAACATCTGCGGGCAAAAAGGAATCGCCAAGAAAAGGCCGTGCAAAAGGAGCAAAATCATGAAAAAAAATATATTATTATCCGCTGTAATAATCACAGCTATATATACCACAGCCTATACTAATGAGGTTTCTCCGAAAAAAGAAATTACCATGGAAGAATTTGTAAACATCGCCGCTGCAAAACTTCCTGAACTGAAGCTTAACTCTATACAAGTGGAATACGCGGAAAATAATAAAGATAAAATCGACGCGATGGATGATGTTTATCTCGGCGGCTCAGCAAATTATTATAAGAAATCCATTTACCCGCAGACCGGTGCAGATGCTATCGGCACGACAGGAATTTATAGCGATGTTAACGCCAAAAAAAAGTTTTCATATACAGGTACGACATTATCGGCAGGTTCATCACTAACAACGGCGACTCCGGAAAAAATGAACAAATCATATAATCCAACTGTGTTCGCCGCTATATCGCAGAGTATTTTGAAAAACGCTTTTGGTATGGCTGACCGTCATTTAAAAAATAACGCTGCCGCGATGTTAGAAGTTGAAAAACTGAAACAAAAGGAAAATGATAAAACCAATATAGCGAATTTAAAAAAGCTCTATATAACCTGGATGAAGTATCAGCAAGAAATGAAAATCCTTGAAACATCCGTGAAAAACGCTGAGCGCCTATATTCAGCGGTGCTGAAAAAAAGTCAGCAGGGCATGACTGAAATCGAGGATGCCCAAAACGCTAAAGCGACTTTGTTAAACTATAAAGAATCATATCAAAGGTCAGCGGTAAAAATGCGTCAGATAGAAAATGAGATTAATCTATATCTGAATGTTGCTTCTTATATGCCCTCCGACAGTGAGATTGATCTACTATACGCGAAATCACGAAACTTCACATATGTGATTATTCCTTTTACAAAAGTAAATTCATGCGAAATATACAAGTTAACCAGAAACAATCTGATTATTTCGAAAGACATTGATTCAAACGGTCTTTTACCGGAATTGAATCTTGTCGGTCAGGTATCATTATCCTCAAAAGAAGATTCTTTCGGCACTGCCGCTTCTTCCATGAGCAATGTTGATTATTTCGCCGGTTTCGAAGCGTCATACCCAATCGGCAGCAGTGAGGCGAAAAGTTCTCTTAGAGAAACTGAAATCCGCATAAATGAAATAAATCTTGAATATGACAAATCTGAAAATTTCTACAAAAAATCTTTGTCCGGGGTAATAGAATCCGCAGAGGGTCTTAAAACACAAATCGAAATAAAAACTGAAAAGCTCAAAACATTGAATCAATTATATCAGGTACAGAATACTAAGTATCTTCAGGCACGGACAGACATCACCAATCTGCTACTGACAGCTAACTCAATCGCGCAGGAAAATCTTAATTTGGTAGAACTAAAATTCAGTTTAATCGAAAACTATATTGATTATGAAAATCTTACCCGTTTTTAGTTGTTGACATTATTTACTAAATTCATTATAATAATTATCTATAGTCTTAGACTGTAATTAATATCGCTTCAAATATAAAGAAGGTATTATGAATAGAGAACTTATAACATTTGACTGGGCAATAAAAAACATACTTAGAAATAAAGAAAATTTTGATATTCTTGAAGGATTTCTGAGTGAACTGCTTTATACAAATATAACAATTCTGGAAATTCTGGAAAGCGAGTCAAACCAGGAAAATAAAGATGATAAATTTAACAGGGTTGATATTCTAGCGAAAGATTCTAATGATGCTTTGATATTAATTGAAGTTCAGTATGATCGTGAACTTGATTATTTTCACCGTATAGCTTACGGAGGAGCAAAATTGCTCTCCGGATATTTTAAAAAAAGTCAGAATTATGGTCAGTTAAAAAAAGTAATCACAGTACATATCGTTTACTTCGATTTAGGCAGCGGCAGTGATTATCTTTATAAAGGCTCCACAAATTTTGTTGGAATCAATGACCATGATATTTTGAAGTTGAATGAAGGTCAAAAACAGCTTTTTAAAACAGAAAATATTGAAGATATTTTTCCGCAGAATTATTTAATACGGATAGGATCTTTCAATGACGAAATAAAAAACACGTTGGATGAATGGATATACTTTTTAAAAAATGGCATAGTAAAAGATGAATTCAAGGCGAAAAGTCTGGATAAGGCTCGGGACAAATTAGATGTTTTAAAAATGAATGATAAGGATCGAATTATTTACGAAAATTATCTCGAAAATTTGAGTTATCAGAAATCTGTTTTCATAACAGCCCATTTCGAAGGCAAGCTAGAGGGCAAACTCGAAGAAAAAACTGAAATTGCCAAAAACATGCTGAATCTTGGTTTAGATATTGATATGATAAGTAAATCTACTGGACTGACTGTTGATGTTATTAAAAAGCTTTGCGGATAATGTCGTCAAATAGACAGCAGTTAATGAACCGCTGTCTATTTGAAAATTTGTTACGCGTGATTAGCAGAACCTAATACATTGATATTTTTGTGTTTATAAAGTTCTTTTAAAGCATCTCTTGCTGGTCCAAGATATTTTCTTGGATCAAACTCAGCCGGACTATTAGTCAACACTTTTCTGATTGCAGCTGTCATCGCTATTCTTCCATCGGAGTCAATATTGATTTTACACACCGCTGATTTAGCCGCTCTGCGAAGCTGATCTTCTGGAATGCCAACAGAATCCTTCATTTTTCCACCGTTATCATTAATAACTTTTATAAGATCCGCGGGAACGGATGATGAACCGTGAAGAACTATTGAGAATCCTGGAATACGTTTTTCGATTTCTTCGAGAATGTCGAATCTTAGTGGAGGCGGAATTAATACACCATCCGCGTTTCTTGTGCATTGTTCTGGTTTAAATTTTGTAGCTCCGTGTGAAGTACCAATTGAGATTGCCAGTGAATCAACACCGGTTTTTTTAACGAAGTCAACAACTTCATCCGGCTGAGTATATGTTGAATGTTCCGCAGATACTTCATCTTCAATACCGGCAAGAACTCCAAGCTCTCCTTCAACAGTTACATCATATTTATGTGCGTATTCAAC
Source organism: uncultured Leptospirales bacterium (assembly GCA_964386495.1). Taxonomy (GTDB): domain Bacteria; phylum Spirochaetota; class UBA4802; order UBA4802; family JAFGJZ01; genus CAYLTM01. Next base: position 749 of record CAYLTM010000031.1, on the reverse strand, counting down.
GACTTTACAAGTAACCTCTACATTCTTTTCATACGGGTGATGTGAACCGTCGATCATTACTGAAGAGAATCCTGTATCAACGCAAGCTTTGCAGATTTCAAAATCCGCACCGTGATCCAGATGAAGAGCGATTGGTATATCACAACCAAGTTCCTTAGCATACTGTGGTGCAGCCTGTGCCAAATAACGCAATATTGTCTGATTAGCATACTGTCTTGCACCAGCAGAGACTTGAAGTATTACCGGAGACTTGGTTTCTACACATGCCTGAATAATCGCCTGAAGCTGTTCCATGTTGTTAAAATTATACGCTGGTATCGCGTATCCGCCCTTTATCGCTTTCGCGAACATGTCCCTTGTGTTAACAAGGCCTAAATCTTTGTAACTTACCATTTTCTGCTCCTATAATTTTTTTTCTTTTATGCTCATAAACAGGATTTCACCCTGCACCCACTAATTTACAGGGGAACCCCTGCGGGGCTTTTCTGGGGCATTGCCCCAGACCCCTTTTGTCCTTTGCTTTTTCAGCAGCTCTTTCTCATAATCAGGGTTTCACCCTGCACCCACTAATTTGCAGGGGTACCCCTGCGGGGCTTTTCTGGGGCATTGCCCCAGACCCCTTTTGTCCTTTGCTTTTTCAGCAGCTCTTTCTCATAATCAGGGTTTCACCCTGCACCCACTAATTTGCAGGGGTACCCCTGCGGGGCTTTTCTGGGGCATTGCCCCAGACCCCTTTTGTCCTTTGCTTT
>CAYLTM010000030.1:28819-29142 GCA_964386495.1 uncultured Leptospirales bacterium | reverse complement strand
ATTATCATAATATCGAAATTAATAAAAAACATTGTAAAACCGCAAAAATAGCATCGGCTATTGCGGAAGCAGATATTATTATTACGATGACGCATTTTAAAGGTCATGAAATGACTGGTTTTGGTGGAGCATTGAAAAATATAGGAATGGGGAGTGGTTCTATAGGCGGAAAGCTCGAAATGCATTCATCATCAAAGCCGATAATCATCAAAGAGCAATGTGTTGGATGTAGAATATGTAGTAATAACTGCAACGCAAACGCGATAACTATGGTGGATAAAAAGGCTGTAATAAATTACGATCTTTGTGTTGGGTGCGGTCAA
>CAYLTM010000030.1:25279-28679 GCA_964386495.1 uncultured Leptospirales bacterium | reverse complement strand
CCAGATGTCGGGGTTTTTGCTTCATTTGACCCTGTCGCGTTGGATAGAGCCTGTATAGATTTTGTCAATAAGTCGCCGGTAAATGAAAACTCATGTCTGAATGCTCATTTGCACGAAAAAAATCTCGATAAATTTAAAACTGTATACCCGACTATTGAATGGTCAGCTACGTTGGATTACGCTGAAGAGCTTGGTCTTGGCATACAGAGCTATGATCTTGAGTTTGTAAAATAGAAAGAGCAGGGAGCTCTGGTTATTCGGAAACTTATTTAATGAATGTACAGACTCCCTGAAATCTTTTTCCCCAGTACTGTTCTTTTTTGATAGTCGAGTATGAAACTGTTTTGCCGGTGCTCGGTGCGTGAATGAATTGCCCCTTGCCGACATACATAACAACATGAGCGACACGTCCGCGAACCTCTCCGTAAAAGAATATTAAATCTCCGGGTAAAGCCTCCTTCGGATGAATTTCACTTCCAGCTCTATATTGCTCACCTGAGGTGCGCGGCAGTTGAAGACCATTTTTCTGATAAACAAATTGCACTAAACCCGAACAGTCAAAGCCGTCCGGTGATGTGCCGCCCCATAAATACGGAACGCCAAGATACAACGACGCGGTATTCAGAAGACTTTTTCTAAGATCCTTCTGATTAGCTGGTATTGCCATTATTTTGCCGCTGTCATCCTGCTCTTTATAAATATCAGTATTTACAATATCTTTAGTTTTCGCGCTCACACTGTCGTTGCCTAAATCGCTTTCGGAAGTATTGCCGGCTGCGGCAAGCTCGCTGCTGAGTTTTCCGTAGACTCCCGCAAACCGTGGCTGGTAGGTGCAGACACCAGCGTATTTCTGTCCCCAAATATTATTTTGTGATATAATAGAAATTATAACTTTACCATCCTGTGGTGACGCATGTATAAATCTTTTTTTCCCAAGATAAATCGCAACATAGTCTATCTGGGAACCACTGTATTTAAAGAAGATTAAATCACCGGCACGTGCGTCCTTGGGATGTAATTGTTTACCATTTGCAAACATGGTTGCAGGATCGTTTGGTAAATTTATATGGACTTTTGAATAAATATATTTAGTAAGCCCGGTTGATGAAAAACCGGAAAGGTCAGAACCGCCCTGCTTATAGGGAATACCGATTAAGTCCTCTGTTGACGCGATTATTAAACTACGAAGAGCTGTTTCTTTATTTCCTCCAGCTCCGATTATTCCTGTAGCACAGAGAAGTATTGCGGTAAATAATAAAGCTTTTAATTTCGACATATCTACACCTCTTCAATAATTGTTTCAATTTCAGTAATGAGCTTTTTAATTTCCATCATACTTCCTACGCTGATTCTCACGTAGTCAGAAACTCTATCCGATGAAAAATACCGAATGAGAATCATCTGAATTTTTAATTTTTCATAAAGTTTTTTTGATTCGATTTTCGGGTGTTTGACAAGCAGGAAATTAGCTTTTGAAGGGATTATCTCGAAACCCAATGCTTCTAGTCTATCCTCAAGATATTCTTTATTGCTGACCATCATCGAAATATTGTACTTGAAACTTTTCTGATCAGTTAACGCAGCTAATGCTCCTGCCTGAGCTAATCGGTCAACATTATAAGAATCTTTTAATTTGTCGAATCCGCGGATAATATCTTTGTTGGCTATTGCCAGACCTACACGAAGACCAGCAAGAGAATATGACTTGGAGAAGCTTCTCGTAATGACGATATTATCATATTTTTTTACCAGTTCAATAGCTGTTTCTCCATAGAAATCGCAATAAGCTTCATCAACTACCAATAAACCTTTAAACTTTTTCAAAAAGTTTTCAATATCATCAACTTTATAGGAGGTACCGGTCGGATTGTTCGGGTTACAGAAAATTACCAGATCATATTTCTTTTTGAGAAACATATCGTAATCCATATCGAAATCGCTTTTGAGCTGGATTTTATCATATTTGATGCCATTCGCGTCAGCCATTACAGAATATAGTGAATATGATGGATATGGAAATGCCGCAAGACCATCCTTATCAATAAATCCTCTGAACAGGAGCGAGAAAATTTCATCTGATCCGTTACCCGCAAAAACATTGTCCGGTGAAAAGCCATTCTGTTCCGCAAACTTTTCACGAAGTGCACATGCGTTCGAGCTGGGATATTTTCGTAGCTGTTCACCGCACTCAGTTTTAATCGCGTCAATCACGGACTTCGGCGGTGTAAAGGGGCTTTCGTTTGTGTTAAGTTTAATATATTTATCCAGATCATCAGGCTGTTCACCAGGGATATATTCAGCCATATTTTTAAGATTACTATTCCAAAATTTCATTTTTACCTCATTAATTATTAAAAAACTGGTTTGCCGTTCTCGAATTTCCCTTGATGTATTATCGATCCGTCGGAGTCGTATAGTGTTCCAGTCCCATTGATAATATCGAGATCCCAGTTACCGCTGTATGATTGACCATTTTCATCAGTATAGGTTCCTTTACCGTTGAATTGACCATTTTTCCACTCACCTTCGTAACAGACTTTTTTATTATCATAAAAGAATTTTCCTTTGCCATTATATGAATTATTACTCCAGTAACCATCGTATTTAATTTCGCCATTAGGGTAATACTCTTTGCCATAGCCTTCGCGTTTGTTTTCCACATAGGTACCAACGAATTTTGTACCGTCTTTTTTATAAAAAACACCTTCACCGTGCATCATGTCGTTTTTCCACTCACCATCATAAAAGACTGTATCGTCAGGATAGTAGAATATTCCTCTTCCGTCCCTCATTTCGTTTTTTACATTCCCGGTATATTTCGCGCCGCTCTGATATTTCATCGTCAAATGTTCAGCCTCTTTTTGACATGACAGTGATAATATTATTAGGAGCAAGATGTATTTTTTCATAGGTTTCTCCGGTTCTTGAATAAAATTAATCTGAATGTCAATTATTATTAGTCAAGTAATAAAAAATAAAAATCACATATGATGTTTATGAATTATTGCTTTACAGAATATCGTCAAAAAAATGCAATAAGTATATCCGTAAAAAACGATGGAGAGTTGAAATGATATTTGAAATGATTATGCTGCTGTGTTTTGGTTCCGCTTGGCCGCTATCGATTATGAAATCTGTAAAAAGCAGAACCGCGAAAGGTAAGAGCTTTTTCTTTCTAATAATATTATTGTGCGGTTACACTTCAGGAATAATCTACAAAGCGTTTTATAATTATGATGGAGTGATAATACTATATGTTTGTAATTTCATAATGGTTTCTATTGACACTATGTTGTATATCCGCAATAAGAAAATTGATGAATTGCAAAATTGAAGTAACGCTCTATAAATTAAATGTTATTACGAATCTTGTACCGTTATTAACTTCAATTTTCATTGA
>CAYLTM010000030.1:23111-25211 GCA_964386495.1 uncultured Leptospirales bacterium | reverse complement strand
GGAAACAGCAGAATGGTTATCGGATCTATAAAGTTTATCATAAAGCACCATCATACTATTGACTCTGCCGGCAGCGTCTTGAAGAACCTGCATCAACTGCGGATTGCTTTGCTTGATAGACTGTAAATATAACACACCATATATGACATTCATATTATTTTTTATACGATGATGAACTTCTTTGAGGATGATATCCTTTTCTGTTAATAACTTGGCAACCAGCATGGCATCGGCTTTTCTTTTTGTTATATCGCTAATACTGGCAATTATGGATTTTTCATCATTAACAATTATTATATCGGCTGATAATAATCCCGTTAGAATTTTTCCATGCTTAGTTTTAAATTCAAACTCCATTTCATGTGCTTTGCCGTTAAGTGAAAGTTCTTTAACAAACGATAAGCGGTCGTTTTCATTAACCCATAGCTGTAATTCTATAGTCGTTTTATTTCGTGACTCATTCAAACTGAAACCTGTAATTTCCTCAAAACCTCTATTTACATCGAAAATTCTTCCGTCATGAAGTCTTGTCATCATTACTGCATATGGTGAGGAGTGAAAAGCTTTCGAGAATTTTTCTTCCTCATTACTGATTTCCATTTTAAATAAGTTGTTTACCATAAGAGTTATGCTGAATGTTAATAGAATAAACAATATCTGGTAACCGATCATTATGAATGCTGTAAAATCACCAGACTTGAAAAAATCATTATCATAATTATGGGAAATAACCGTAACTATAATTCTAAATAAACTCAGCATACAGTATCCCGCATAAACAATACCAACAGGTCTGCTGATTTTTCTCATTGTCGGGTTTGTACTGAAGAATATGAAATGAAAGCAATGGATACAGACAATTAATAATATTGATGAAATTATTAAGTTTCTTATCCAAAGGTGATTTTGAATATAATAAAAATAATACAGGGCAATCGGCATAGAAATAAGAAGTAAAAAATTTAACGGCTGTTTTAGCTTTTTCCCTGTGAATTTACCAATACCAATATTGAAAAGAATCGCACCTGAAATTACAAGTGTATTTGATAATACAATTGAAGTGAAATCAGGAACATATCCGCGAAGAAAAATTAGTATCATCGCAATAGTTTGAAAAAGAAAATCAGCAAACCATAAAAAAGTACCATCCAGGCGTTTATGATTGTTTTTCCAAATCGTAAAGATCATAATACTGCATAGAATATCAACGGCGGTAAAAATTATTATGACCGTTTTGATATCAAGTAAAGTCATTTAAAGCTCCATGGAAGGGTATTTTCCTGTTATTACGTCATTTATATTCCGATCGTAAATATCTTCTAATGATTACAATTAACAGAATTTGTCAAGTTAAAATCACTAAAAAAGGTGTCAGAGACATTTGAAAATGGTGTCAGAGACATCTGAAAAAGGTGTCAGAGCAATTTTAGGGATTTTCATGATAATTTTGGTTAGATTGGCTTAATGAATAAAAACATCTGACTATGTTTAAACGATTGACAAATATACTATGCGGCAATACTAATGACATAAGATTGACTATTGAAAAATTTAATTCCAGTTCCTGCCGGACAAACCGGTTAACACAGCGGAATTAATGTAATAAGGCTTTCTTATATAATGGATTTGTAATGTAAAATATCTATAAACTGCACAGCCGGCTGAATGATGTTGTTATCGGAACTAACTGCGCTTTAAACAATTCTTGCAAAAACCGTTAAATATAATACAAAAGGAAATGATTAGAAAATGGAAGAAAAAAAGGAATTTAGAGATTTTGAATTATCCGCGGATATATTAGCTGGAATTGAAGCAATGGGTTTTGAAGAACCTACAAGAATACAATCGATGACTATTCCTGTAATGATGAAAGGCAAGGATATTATTGGGCAATCTCATACCGGAACTGGTAAGACAGCCGCGTTTGGTATTCCAATTTTGCAGAAAATTAATACTAAAAGCAATTCTATGCAGGCGTTGATTATTTGTCCGACTAGAGAGCTTGCGATACAGATTTCGGAAGAAATGCAGAATATTGCTAAGCAGTTAAAGTTTTTGACTATATTGCCGGTTTACGGCGGGCAGCCGCTTGACAGACAG
>CAYLTM010000030.1:14046-23101 GCA_964386495.1 uncultured Leptospirales bacterium | reverse complement strand
CTGTTGTTCTTGATGAAGCGGATGAAATGCTCGATATGGGTTTTATTGATGATATTAAGGAAATTTTAGCACAATGTCCAGACAGTAGGCAAACGGTGTTATTTTCCGCAACTATGCCGTCAGCGATAGTAAATATTTCCAGAAGTTTTCAGCGGAATCCTGAGCACATCATGGTCGAGCACAAACATTTGAGTGTTCCGGCGATTGAGCAGAATTATTACGAACTTCAGAATACTAAAATGAAACTTGAAATTACCACGAGAGTAATCGATTATTATAATCCGAAATTAACTTTGATTTTCTGTAATACGAAACGAATGGTTGATGAACTTGTTTCACATTTACAGGCAAGGGGTTATTCGGCTGAAGGTTTACATGGTGATATGAATCAGAATCAGCGAGATTCAGTTATGGGGAAATTCAGAAAAGAGACTTTTGACGTGTTAGTAGCGACAGATGTAGCCGCTCGCGGAATCGACGTGGATAATATTGAAGTTGTTATTAATTATGATATTTCGCAGGATGAAGAATATTATATCCATAGAATCGGAAGAACAGGAAGAGCCGGCCGCAGCGGGAAGGCTTTCACTTTCGTGGTTGGAAGAGAAGTCTATAAAATCCGCGACATACAAAGATATACTGGTGCTGTAATTAACAGGTTGTCAATCCCGTTGTTGAAGGATATCGAGGAAATACGTACCAATCAGATGATTGAAGAAATCACGAGAAGCATCAAAGAAGGACATCTTGGTAAATATGTTGGCATCGTGGAAAAAATGTTGAGCGGTGAATTTACTACTATTGATATCGCTGCGGCATTGTTAAAAATGCGTGTTGATGAAATAAATTCTAATAAAAATTCGATATCCGATGAAGAAATTATAAGACAGAATAGCAACGCCGGCGGTTACGAAAAAAAGAAACCTGTTAAATGGGTGAAGCCTAATAACGGCAGCGGCAACAGTGGCTCAAGGAAAAAGTTTTACGGCAGAAGAAGCGGGAAATAAGATATTTTTCAGCAATAATTCAAAAAATCGTACTCGCAGGAGTACGGTTTTTTTTTGGAAAATTAGTACTGTATAAAATGAACATCGCCTAAAATAAAATAATTCACACCCTTAACATTGTTGTTAACCTTTGAGAAAATTAATTGACAGATAAACACCGATCCATGAAATAGCAGGAACAGCATTAGCTGTAAATATCCGATTTTCTGATGAAAAAATGAAAAAAATAATATTATTAATAGTAATCTCAATAATAACCGCGCCGGTTTCAGGTCAGAATAATTTGAATACCATCGGCGAACTCCATGTTTCTTACGGCAAATATGACGAGTTTATTAAAATCTCTTTTCGAAAGAATGATCAGGCTGACAAGTATAACGTATATCGTTCTAATAGTCATGAAGGTCCATACACCTTAGCCGGAGAGGCATTAAATACCGGCGAAGAAACAAGTACCTATACGGATTACTCTTCTGAACCGGGTATTTTGTATTATTACAGAATTAATCCGGTTGTTAAGGGTATTGAGAAATCCAGTGACAATGTAAAACCTGGTTACCGGAAAATTGATGTCAGTAAAAAATTTAACATTGATGATATAATTGCACGTAAAAATCAATCCGTTACTGAACTCTCAGAAATAGACAAAAGAAGATTATCGCAGCTTGAAAATGAATATATGAGTTGGGTGAAACTGAAGTTTTTTCTCTTTGTTGTTAAACCGTATATTTTTAAAGGAACCATTACTGTTCTTGAGGATATGAAAACATATTCACTTGATAAGTTTAACAATGAAATTTTAATGTATTCGGATGGTATGAATTATCAGATTGTTTTGACATCGCAGAGACCTTTTCAGATTTTAGAAAGAACCGGTGATAAAGATCTCCTGGACATCCTCATGAAAAATAGTATCGGGTTTTGTGTTTATCAGGGTGATGTGAAAATTAAAGACGATAGGGGATTCACTAAGTTTATTCCAAGTTATGAAGCTGTAGTTATTATGTCTAATTATTTTAAAAGGAATAAAAATTGGTCAAGTTCTACTATATTTATTAGTTCAATCAAATCGGATCTTGTGCAAAAAATACAGCAGGTTTCAGAATAATTTTTACTGCTGTATGATGATTTCTGAACCGCCGAATGGTCTTGCTCTGACTTCTTTTGAAAAACCGCTTTCATGATTGAATTGTGTATCCGGCTTGTAGTTGTCATATGCTGTTACTGCGAAAAAATATAGAACATTGTTTTTCAGCAAGGGGTAGCTTAACATCCCGCTGTTGTCCAGCGCGTGGTTTTCATCAATAGTTTTATTATCTATTTTTAGTATTATTTTATCGCCAGCTAGCTGTTTGTTGCTTATACGATTTTTGTTGATAATTTTTATTATTCCCTCGTATTTTCCTGAGCTAACACCATAGTAAATTTTGTAACCGAGAATGTCATGATCTACATTTTTTTTCCACTCAATGATGGTATATTCATTACCGGACTCTATGACCTTAACCATAACCGGCACGGCAGGGTTGTTATCTGTTTCATAATTTATTGACAAATCAGAAAGGATCGGACTGTGCTTACCATCCGGTGATGGTATCAGATGTGTTCGCCACTGGAAGTATTTTCCTCTAAGGAATGTCCCGTCCGGATTTTTCACAAGAAATATATTTTTTTGATTATTTGTGATTCTGAACCATTTGAGATTGTAATCGTTATAGTCGAATTTTTCATCCGCTATTCGTATTTCAAACCAGATGAAAGTGTTTTCAGGAAGAGTCTCTTTCCAGTTAATAAGATTTATCATACTTCCTGTGGAGTTGAGTTTGTAAATAGGGCTTGTAATCACCCCTTCGTTGTTAACGGGTGTTCTATTTTTTAAATTTACCGGATAATGATTTTTGTCTGCAATGTCGGCTTCATTTTTTAATTCATCAAAATTTTTGCTGGTTATGCGGAATTCATCCAGATAACCAATAATGTTTTTTCCGATAACCGCGGATGGTTCCTGATTTTTTTCAAATCTCGGCGTTAGAATATACTCAGATTCTTCATCATCCTTAGCGAACACGGCATATTGTTCCGTACCATTTATTAACAAAGAAATTTTTCCGGAGAATCTATCATAGGAAAGTGCGAAGTGTGTCCAATGTTTTTCATTTAATAATTGAGATGATAATGTGTATGAATATGGTTTATTTTTTTCATTATAAAATATATTTACCAGTTCAGCGATGATTTTCTTGTTTTTTATATATATGTTGATGCCGTTTTTTTTACCGGAAATGTAACCTGTTCTTGAAAAAAGCTGCCCGTTATCTGAAATTTTAATCGGGTAGTATCGCCCTTCGATAGTAAATGAGCCAAGATCATTATATTCGGACAACCACAGATTTTTTTTATTAGAAAGTTGAAGATAATCTTCCTGCTTATAAAAAAATGCGGCACCCTTTCCAATTTCCCCAACATTCTTAATCATAGAATAGTTTGAGTAATTCACTGTATATCTTTTAGTGTCATCGCTTTTTTGATTTTCGGCAGATTTATTAAACGCCAGTATCATCTCCGTGAAAGCAGGATTTTCATTTCTGTCATGGTATTCTTTTTGCCCATTAGGTTTTGTCTGTACAGCTGATCGGAAATAATTCAGATCTTCCGGAATTATTTCTACTGTAAGAAATTTGTTTTCCGGATTTGATGATGACGAAATTGCTAGAAATATCATTAGTGTAATTATTTTTTTCATAAACATTATCATTTGTTATTATAATATTAATAGACCAATCACTTTAAATTTATAAGATTAAAGGATTATGCCTACTATTTATTATCGGAATTAAAATGAAAAGGGCGTAAACTAATTCTTTCAGATAATATTCTGAAAAACAACTGATAGTAATGAATTTTTGGGAAACCTGATATTTCTTTAATTGATTGTGCGAAAATCACTATTGGCACAATCCGTAATAACCCAGAAATGATGAAAACCTGATGAATAGAAAGAAATCCTGATGTTTGAAAATGTCCGCTTAGTGTTGATGCCGCAACCTGAGCGGAGCCGTTTAACGTGTTATACCATGCCCAGCTCGAAATTTCCATTTTTCCTTTATATGATGTCATCATTATGTTGAAAGCGGAAAGTTCAAAACCTCCCCAGACAAATCCTGTCAACAGATTGACAAAAAGCAGATAAGCATAATTATCCGAAAACAACCATAGTATAGGTAGAATGGTTCCTAGTGAGACAGCGAGTATTAAAGGTTTTCTAGTACCGTAATGCTCGGACATTTTCCCCCATGCCGGTAAAAAGATCACCTTGGCAAGTACACCAACCGCTTGAAGGATTATGAACTGCTCATAACCGAACTTTAAATTGTTCAGCATATATGGTGCGAAATACGGAGCTGCCAGAAAAACAGCGCTGTTGAAAAGCACAACGAAATATATTAAATTGCTTTTCGGAGATCTTAAAATGGTTTTTCCGTCTTCAATAAATTGTCCGGGGGTTATTCCATTATTGATTGTTGCAGGGACATCCGATTTCGCGTTCAGGAAAAACCACGAGATAATTCTTGCTGTAAAGGCTATTGTGAAAAGGACTATAAATCCGGTTTCTGTATTATCATGTTTAGAAAAATACCTCATCAGCAGCCCGGCTGTAACCATGGATACCAGCATTGATAAATTGCTTATTTGACTTCTTCTGGCAAAGTATCTTTCTCTTTTTGTGTCCTTCGTCAAATCCGCCATCCAGCTAGCCCAACCGGGATTAAGAGCTAATCCCATGCCCCAGTAAATGGTCGATATTATAATAAATCCGATCACAGACTTCCAATGAAATAATATTGATGAAACGTACAGTGGAAAGGACACTATCTGAACCGCGACAAAAAAGAGAACCATTCGTTTGCGGGATTTTAAAACTGAAATAAATGATCCGGAGAATGCCTGTAGAAGAGCACCTGTTAGAATAGGTACAGCTGTTATTAGACCTATTTCCGCGCCTTCATAACCGTGATATAATGCCAGCGGGACAATAAAGGCTTCACCGAAACCCATCATTATTGAAAAAAAACAGGCATCAATTATCGAAATAATCAGTGTTTTTTTATATTCAGGAATACTAGTTCCAAATAAACGGCTGTCAGACATTAAATTAATTCCAGCACCACATCGATTTTTTCTTTGCTCAATAACTCGGTTGTATTAATCAATATGCAGTCAGTCATATCTGGAAAATAATCTTCCAGAAGAATTCCGAATGAAATATTTTTTAAACTGAGTTTTTCTAAAAGGTTTTTCGCGTTAACTTTCTTTAAGGTGAACTCATTGAAGAACGGCAGATCGAAAACTTCTGTGAAACCTTTTTTCAACAATCCGTCATGAAGATATTTTGCAAGGGAGTGATTATATAATGCGGTGTCATATAACTTAGGACCCATCAGACTCAAATATATAGTCGAACGTAAAGCACAGAGAGCTTCATTTGAACAGATGTTCGATGTTGCACGTTCACGTTTGATGTGCTGTTCACGGGTTTGCAGTGTCAACACAAAACATTCCTTTCCATCAGTATCTACGGTCTTACCGACAAGGCGACCGGGAATCTTTCTTAGAAAGGTATCTTTAGCGGCAAGAAGTCCAAGACCCGGTCCACCGAAACTGATATAGTTTCCAAAAGCGGAAATTTCACCGCAGACAATATCCGCACCGCACTTTGAAGGCTCTTTTAAGAGTCCTAGACTGAAAGGTTCATTGAGAACATATATAAGATGTATTCCGTTAGTAAGCAGATTTTTAATCTCTTCGACATCCTCAATAACACCGAAAAAATTAGGGCACTGTATGACAACACATGAAAATTCTTCAGTGAGATTTTTTACGGATTCTAAGGAAGTTTTTCCATTAACCTTAGGTAATTCTACAATTTCGATATCCGCCGCCCATGCATAGGTTTTTAAAACCTTTAAATAATTCGGATGAATAGTGTTGCTGACTGCGGCTTTTTTTCTATTATTTGTTCTGGCAGACATTATTACCGCTTCGGCAGCCGCTGTCGCTCCATCGTACATTCCGGCATTACTGATATCCATACCAGTAAGATTGCACATGAAACTTTGATATTCAAAAATCGCAGTAAGAGTTCCCTGGCTGACTTCAGGCTGATAAGGAGTATAGGCTGTAAAGAATTCCGCGCGGCTTGCTAGATGATCGACAACTGCCGGTACATGGTGATTATAGGAGCCCGCGCCAATAAAATTTGTGGAATCATTATTTTTACCGCTGATCTCTGTTACTCTGGAAAGAAGCTCTATTTCAGATAAAGGTTTGATGAAAAAATCGTTTTTATTATAAATATCCTGCGGAATATCAGAGAGCAGACAATCTATATCTGGACAATGAATTTCACTAAGCATGAGTTTTCTTTCTTCATCAGTAATTGACACGTAACTCATATTATTCACCTATGAACGCGGAATATTCTGAACCGCTCATTAGACCGTTAAGTTCGGATTCATCGGATAATTCTATTTTGAAAATCCATCCGTCAGTATAGGGTTTTTCATTGATAAGTTCCGGTTTGTCTTCCAGTGCTGAATTAACCTCGGTTATTTTCCCGCCTGCTGGTGCATATATATCGGACACGGCTTTGACTGATTCTATAGACGCGGCTCTGTCGCCTTTTTTTAAGAAAACACCCGGCTGCGGCAATTCAATGAAGACAACATCGGTTAACTGTTCCTGTGCATGATCGCTAATTCCCACGACATATCCATTTTTTTCTAATTTAATCCATTCGTGGTCTTTTGTATATTTTCTGTCATCAGGTGTTTTTTGCATGATAATCTCCTTGAACCTTAATTATTATGAGGTTAATGAATTTCTTTAAATTTATTGTCAAATGGAATTTCCATATTAATTCGCATCTTTTTTAGGCGGTTGTTCCTTCTTTTTTACAGTTTTTTTCGCCTTAGTGTTATTTTTTTTATCTATAGCGGATTCAACTTTTTTCATGCTTTTCACAAGATCGTCAAAACCTTTTCTGGCAAGCGATTCCCTTCTTCTGCTAAGGTAATCATGGAATTCAGGGCACTTGCTTTGATCCAAAACAAATGATAATAATTTTAACGATAAAATGAAAAAAGCTTCAGGTACTGTCGGAACTTTATCCTTTCTATTGTCGATAGATAGTTTTGAGAAAGAATTAAGCCATGCACCAAGATCCGATAACTCGGCACTGCCTGGTTCAATAACCATTTTTTCGAAACAAAGTATAATTAATTTCTCGAAAGCGTTTTTATCATATCCCAGATCGTTTAGCAAAGAATCGGTATTCAAAAAATCAAAAACATTAATCAGGTTTTCCTGGATAAGCCGGACATTTTTTTTCATTTTCATTTGATTCTCACTGCATATTAAAAATTTTTTCTTTAAAAGTAGACATTATTTTATCAAGCTGCTCATCAAGCTCAGGTGATACAAATTCCATATTGATAAAAACAGATAAAATTGTTTTATACGTAATTTCATCATATTCTTTTTTTATCAAGTTTTCTATTTTATTGCTGATAACCTGATCATCAAAGTCGGATAGACTCATAATCATAAATATCGTCAATATGTCATTTAGACATTCCGGAAATTTTTCAACGGATTTGGATATCTCGCTGGTTTTTTCTTCATTCACCATATCCATTTCGCCGCTTATGTTATTTACTTTTCGTTCAAAGACTCTAATGTCAAAATTTTTATTTTTATTAGATTCGGTGATTATTTCTATAGTTTTAGTAATTTTAATTATTAAATAAGCGAGCATATTAAGCTCAATATAATTCATCGGCTGTACATTAATTTTGTTCATTGACGATAATATCAGACTCAGTGCGCATGATGAAAATAAATTGCGGTATTCTTTTTCCGTCAGATCATTATTGCTTATAATAAAATCTCTAAAATCACCGGATTTTAAACTGTCTGTTTCTATACTATCTTCAAAGGAATCCATGTAATAATAAATTTCTTCAAGATTCGTCATATAATTATCATATAAATTTCTGAACTCTTTTTTTTGCGAAATAAGTTTCAAAGAATTTATTAATTTGTCTGAAATGCTCATTAAATCTCCGTTTGCGGTATTATCCCGCACATTCAAGTTTTCTGAAGTCTGTTGTACAATTCTGTTATGTCCCTCAGTTTCTGCATGTGCGTTTCGAAAACAGACAAATTGCTGAGTTTCCAAATCCAATTGTTTTCTATAGTGCCTGGAATATTCATTCTATATTTATATCCATAACCGATAATGTCCTGTGCCGGTATAATCGCGTAATCGGCGATCGATGCCATTCCAAACTTTATTAAATTCCAGTTAAAATCCGCGTCATCAGTAAGATTCATATATTTAAGAATATATTTTTTTCTATACTCGTCAACATCACCTTCATAAAACCACCCGTTGGTGGTATTGTTATCATGCGTTCCTGTATAAACCACGCAGTTAGTTGTATTATAGTTAGACGGGAGATAACTATTGTCAGGATTATAATCAAAAGCAAACTGTAGAATTTTCATTCCGGGTAAACCGGCTCTGTCACGGAGCTTCTCCACATCCTTAGTAATAATGCCGAGATCCTCAGCAATAATTTCAGTGTTGCCGGTTTCTTTTTTCAGTATTTCAAAAAATTTTAGACCCGGACCTCTTTCCCATTTTCCTTTAATTGCCGTTTTTTCTTCAGAAGGAATTGCCCAATAGCTGTCAAACGCTCGAAAATGATCTATTCGCAGTACATCAACAATTGTAAGCAGGTGTTTGATTCTTTTAATCCACCACTGAACCGTGTCTTTGCGGAGGAATCCGCGTTTCTGCCATTTATATAGGGGATTTCCCCATCTTTGACCAGTTTCACTAAAGTAATCAGGCGGTACACCCGCTACTTTGTCACATTTCTTAAGTTTCAAATTTATCTGAAATATTTCGGGATTAGCCCACGCGTCAGAACTTTCAAGTCCTATGTAAATTGGAATGTCTCCAATTATTTGAACCTTGATTTTGT
>CAYLTM010000030.1:11323-14036 GCA_964386495.1 uncultured Leptospirales bacterium | reverse complement strand
ACAGTATTGTTTTAAATCTGACCATTGTTTAAAAAATATGTACTGGCAAAACTTATGGAAATTGATGTCATCATTTTTTTTTGATGTCCAGTGCTGTAGTGCGGAATTATTCCTTAATGAAATATCCGTGTCCCAGGTGAGCCAGTTATAATTATTGAATTCATCCGCAAGTGAAAGATATAAAGCGTAATCGTCTAGCCATAATTTTTTATCTTCACAGAACTTATTATAGTCTGCGAAATCACCGGACGGTTTATCTCTGAAAAATATAACCGAAACCTCTTTCAAAACTTGTAGAACAATATTTTCATGTGCTTCAAAGGACACAAAATTCGGATCAGTAATATTTTTAGTGGGCTGAGGGATAGACACATTTGCCGCCCATTTGAAATCACCTATTAATTTATCAGGATTGATGAACAAAGGATTACCCGCAAACGTTGAAGTCGCGACATAAGGCGAATAATGAAAATGTCTGCACACCGAGTTAAAAGGAAGAATCTGCCAGAATTTCTGACCGCCCTTGTTCAAACAATCCGCGAAACGGTAAGCCTCTTCTCCTAGAGTACCGACTGGATATTTACCTGGAAGCGAAGTTATGTGAAGTAATACACCGCTTGATCTTCTTTTTGACATAGCATAACCTTTGAATTATTAGAGATTTTCGAGAAAAGTTTATCTTACCAATGGGAAGTCAATTATTACAGCAGTCATATCATCTTCCTGCCGTCTCTGCTGTCCTATAAACTTTGTAATCTCATCAAAAATATTGTTGATTATTATCGATGGATGATGGGTAACATTTTCAATGAAAAGAGCTTTCAGTCTTTCTGTTCCGAATTCCACAAATGTGTTATTTACGTCTGTTGCTTCTATAATACCATCGCTGAAATACATTATTGTGTCGCCTTCGTATAGGACGAATTCACAATTAGGATAATCATTGTATTTTTCACCGAGAATTTTTCTGATTTCACTTCCGAGAAGATGACCTTTTCTGGGTATCCAGCCTTTTTCGGTAGTGTTAAGATCGTAAACATCCTTTGCAACATTCTGAAACTTACGTACAATAAACGGGAAGTGCATACCCCTGCTGAAAAACCGTAGATGATACATATCGTTTTCATTTCTAATTGATGTGAAAACTACACTCGCGAAATCGTGTGAATTGTATGAGTCCATGATGTCTGTAAATTTTTCACCAATATTAAAGATCAATTTTTCAATATTTAACGGGCTTTTGTTGTTGTAACAGACTTCGAATTCCTTAACTGTGAGTGCAATAGCACAGCGTAGACGTATCAATGTAGTGTAAGCGGGAAGACCATGCCCGCTAATATCCGCGAAAACAAAAAGATAATTGCCATCGGGTAGCTTGAATAATTCATAATAATCCCCCGACAAAATAGATCCGTATGACCTCTGATAGCCTATGCCTATGTTGAGTTTTCGAGCGTAAAAATTTTCAAACTGCGCACTAATAGTCTTTTTATCCGAATTTCTAATAGCCTCTGCTTCAGCTTCTATTGTATGATAATGCTCCAGAATTTCTTCCAGAGATAAATTTTTCGTATATTTTAATATCTGATCGTTCATGTCTTGTTTCCCAAAATTATATATTATGTCCCTTTTATTAAAAAGGGGGTAAAAAAACAAGAAATATTTTTTTTTATTATTTGCGAAAAATTTTATAGTATGCAGAATGGCGATGAATATAAATATGAAGCTCATTTGATGGAGTGGTGATTTTGAAAAAGGTTTATACTGTCGGGGAAACAGTTCTTGATATACTTTTTAAAAACGGAACAGCGTTTTTCTCGACACCAGGCGGATCTATGCTGAACACCAGCATCACATTGTCTGTACTTAAAGTACCGGTAATGTTTCAAAGTGAAATTTGTAGGGATCGTGCAGGTCGTAGTATTATAGATTATCTGCTTAAAAAAAATGTTAATATCGATAATGTATATGTTTATGAAGATGGTTTTACACCGGTTGCACTAGCTTTTATTAACGATGCTAGTGACGCGGAATACCAGTTTTTCAAATATAGTCCATCCAGACGATTGGATTTCGGCGAAATAGAACCATGCGCTGGAGATATTATACTCTTTGGATCATTTTATTCCCTGAATGAAGACTTGCGGAAAAGTCTTGTGCCGTTTTTACGGAAAGCCTCTGAAAAAAACGCGAAAATTTTCTACGATCCTAATTTTAGGAAAAGTCATAGCGGCGAACTGCATTTGAAAAAGAGTTATATAGAAGAAAATCTATCAATGTCTGATATCGTAAGGTTGTCGAATGAAGATGCTGAAAATATTTTTGGTGAACAGGATGGCGATAAAATATATGAAAAAATTCGGGAATTTGGATGTAATATAGTAATATATACGACCGGTGGTAATGATATTTTTCTATATAATGGAAATATTAAAAAAAAGTACAATGTTCCAAAAATTGTTCCTGTCAGTACGGTCGGTGCTGGCGATAATTTTAATGCGGGCATAATATATTCTTTGTATAATTATAGTGCTGAAGATGTTGATTTTTGGGATAGAGCAGTTCAAAATGGAATAACTCTGTCATCGGAAATTTGCAAAAGGAATGATAATTATATATCTGAGGAATTCGCGGAAATCTTTTTAAAAAATGGGGTTTATGTTAAAAGTCAAAATAACACAAAAAATTAATGCTTTCATAATATCGCTGTCTG
>CAYLTM010000030.1:3348-11313 GCA_964386495.1 uncultured Leptospirales bacterium | reverse complement strand
ATGACTGAATTAGAGCAGGCAGTGGCTAAAGTAGCTCTTAAAAATCCAGAGATAATTTATTTTAATCTGAAGAATGTCAATTACCTTGATTCTTACACCATAACGACGTTTATACGTTTTGTGAATTCTTTTTCGCGTGATAATGTGAAGATTAATTTCTATAATATTAGTCCAGAGGTAGAATCAATATTTAAAATTTCTAAAGTTGATCTTTTTTTTACAATATTAACACCGGAGCAGTTTGACGATTCTTCATTTTTTACTAATTAGTTCCCGGTAAAAAATTACATCCTGTAATCATTCACCAATCGCTTTTTCGAAATTAATTCGAAAAATCTCACATTAAGATATTTTATTTTTTTGATTTTCCTCACAGACATTTTATTTTAATCATATTTAATTATTTTTCCGATAAACAGAATATGAGAAAAGTATTTATTCCAATAATATTTATAATTTTATTGTCCTCTGGATATATCCATGCGGGATTTATTGTTAATGAGGAAGTTATACCTGAAACTCTTGAAGAAACTCTTCAGAATTCTGAAAAGGATGTAAAGGCTTATCTTCCCCGTATAAATAAAATTAATGCGATACCGATAAATCTTAGTGAAGTAATGGTTACGTGGGAAAAGCTGAATATGTCTGGTGTTTTGTATACAGTATATAGAAGTGAGCAGCCGATGATTACCAGGCAGAGAGTAGCTCTGGCTTTTAAAGTAGGAACGGTTGTCGATTTTCATCAGATAGTTGATAAGACGATATACAAGCCGGGCATATATTACTATGCGGTGACAACCAGTTCAAAGAACACAAAGGAAGATAGAAATCTTATACCGGATAGAAGCTACACAACAAAGGGGCTTTCTGTAAATTCGGTCATGGTTAACATAGTTCTAAGTATAAACGCGAAAACCACTACACAGGGTGTTGATTTAACTTGGCAGTGTCCGTCATTCAGCGCGGGAAACTATGAAGTATATAGAAATACTGTACCGATTGAAAATTCTCAGTTTTTGAAATCTTCAAAGTTGATTAAGACTGCAAAAAGCAACGAGACATACTGTCTTGACCCTGAAGCATTATCTGAACAGATGTATTACTACGCGGTAATGATAAGAAACTCATCTGGTGTTTTGAACGAAATTTTCGTTGATAATCAGAATTATACCGTAATGCCGGTTAAGCCTCCAACAGATCTTAGACCAGTTTCAATGAATCTGGTTCGTGAGGGAAGCAATGTTAAAATCAATTGGGTATTCGCGGGAAACACTGGTTTACAGAATTATCTGATAATTAAAAGTAAAAAAAGACCATTATCGATGATGGATGCCGTAAATGGAGTTCAGCTTAATCAAGTTAATTTAACCAGTACATCTTATTATGATAAAAAAGAAAATAATGATTATTATTATCTTCTAGTTCCGATTAATTTTAACTCATATAATGATTACAGAATTGTAGAAGGGATTAATTATGTTTCTAAATATACCAATTCACCAATGAAAAAAAAATCGAAGACGAAAATAAATGATAATGATGAATCATCGGAATCTGGAAATACCGGAAATGTTGTTTATAGCGATCTTGACGCAGTATTGAAAAACCTTTATTCCAAGAGATTGTTTAATGAAGCTGAAAAAGCTTTTATGCTTCTGGAAAGTAAAACGAAAGATCCTGCCAAACTGGCGAAAATCAGATATTATATCGGGAGAACAAAAGTTGAGAAAGGTGAATATCGGGATGCTTTGAATTATTTTTCCAGAAAAGATGTGAAGAAATTTCATAGTAAAGAGTCTAAATTTTGGATAGACTATTGTCTACTTCGTATGAATTGATTATAAAAAATAAATTTAAGGGTGATCTCCATGAGATTAAAGTATATAATAATAGGCGGACTGCTGCTTATAACAGGATTAGGACTTCTCGGATATTATGAGTTTTATTATAAGAATAATTCACTCGCGGGAGAGATGTTCCGTGAAGCAAAAATTATTCAGGAACGTGAAGATAAACACTCAGTAAATAGAGCAATCGATCTTTACGCGAAGTTAATCGCGAAATACCCTGACTCGAAATACACAGGACCAGCATATTTTTTTATAGGAGCCTGCTATGAAAAAATAGGATTATACCGTTCGGCTTTTATAAAATATACATATTTGATTAAAGACAAAAATATTAAATTAGATGAAGAGATGAGCCGTGAAGTGCAGGCACGTATGGCTAGACTAAAAGTGCAGCAGAACTTTTCTGAGGAAGGAATTAGTCAGCTTTATAGTATTCTCGAATCTACAACTGACCAGGAATTCAGAAGCCGAATATATTCAGAAATAGGTCATAGCTATTTAAAAGTTGGAAACGTGCAGAAAGCGGATGACGCTTTCGATTTGGCAATAAGAGAGAAATCTGATAATGAAGAAGCGATTTTAGGAAAAGCGAGAACACTCCGGAAAATGGGGAAGAGCTTGGAGTCGCTGAGTATTTACGAACAGTTTCTTCGCGATCATGGCGAGTGGAGCCCCTATCGCGGAGATGTTAACCGAGCTTATCAGAACCAGAGCTATGACAGTGCATTGTCGAATTATAGAACAGGAAATTACTGGACAGCAATAAAAATATTTAATAATATTTTGAAGAAATATCCGAATGGCAAGGTATCGGAAAATTCCCTATACTGGCTTGGAGAAAGCTATTTGTCTTTAAAAAACTATAATTCAGCACTAACATATTTTGGAAAAGTTTTATCAAATAATTACTATCATAAAGATGAAGAGGCGAGAATAAAACGCGGTTATATATATTTTATTCTAAAAAAATATGATATATCCGCTAAGGAATTTCAGGTATATTTGAATTATTATCCAACAGGAAAATATGCTAAACAGGCACAGAAATGGAAGGATTCAAGTATAACAGAAATCACCACCCTTATAGAAAATCAGACTAAGCCTGATATTAAAAATGCTATAGAAGATGAAAGCGAAGAATATGATGAAAATAATGAGAATAGTGATGAATTGGAACCAAATCCGGAACCTGACACTAAAGATAAATCGGGCGGATCAGAAGAAAATTCCTCTGAAACAAAATCTTCGCAAGGCGATAAGCAGAGTGATGATTCAGATACAAACAAAGATGTTTATGGCAAGTATAATAAAGATACTGTAGATGATCTGGAAGATGTCACTGAATTATAGTTTGCGGAAATAATTTATCTGCGGTCGAAATAGTCTTATACAGTATGCCTATTTACACATACTCAGGATGTCGATTAATACATACTGTATCAATCGACATATCGGAATTCCGAAAAAAATTCGTAATTTCTCACATTATGCATGATTTTCTATTGAAAACCATGCACAATGCGGGTATATCCTTTATATATCAGGATTATGTGCGGGGTTATAGGTTTAATTTTATTCAACAAAGTTGAATAAATCAACAAGAAAATACTAACTATTATTCTACTTAAATAAAGCTCCTAAATTATTAGTAAATTTAGCAAATAATTTTATGAAATAGCACTTTTACTTGTTAGCGAAAATAATTTAACCAAAAAAACAATAAGTTCTTGCAAAAAATATTTAAAATAAATCCATTGCATACATTAGATATCTATTAAGGAGGAGCTTTTTTATGTTTGAAATAGAAGAAAGCAAGGTTCATTTGCCTGATGGTTTAATGAGTTTCATAGAGCAATGGAAGGAAAAGCCCGGCAATTTAATTATGATTCTTCATCGCGTGCAGGAAGAATATGGTTTTATCCCGAGGGATGTTGCACTTGAACTTTCGAGACTGCTCGATGTGCCTCTAGCAAAGATTTATGGTGTAATAACTTTTTATCATTTTTTCAAGCTTGTTAAACCAGGAAAACATATTATTCAGGTTTGCATGGGTACAGCGTGCTATTTGAAGGGTGGTGAGGATCTTGTTAAAGAGATTGAGCGATTATTGGGATTACCGGTTAATGGCACTACAGAAGATGGTGAGTTTTCGCTGGAAGCGGTAAGATGTATAGGCTGCTGTGGTCTTGCTCCGGTTATGACTGTTTGTGGTGAAGTATTTGGTAAAGTTCAGAAATCGGAACTTCCTGGCATAATTGCCAAATTTAAAGGCAAATAACAGTGCAGTCAACTATATGTGATTTCCTGATTGATATTACTCAAAATTCTATTGAAGCTGGTTCATCGGTTATTACGATTGATGTGCTGGAAGAAAATAATATTATAACATTCTGCATTGGCGACAATGGAAAAGGAATGGATGAGGAAACTCTTACAAGAGTAAAAGATCCTTTTTTTACAGATGGAATCAAACATAAAAAGAGAAAGGTTGGTCTGGGTATTCCATTTTTAATGCAAACAATAGAATCTCTTAATTGTGAGTTCGATATTAAATCCGAAGTGGATTATGGAACATCACTGTATTATTCTTTTGACATGAATAATATCGATTGTCCTCCTTTAGGTGATTTGCCTGGATCGTTTTGTTCTCTCATGCTTTTTGAGGGTGATTACGAACTGTCGATATATCGAAAAAGGAATAATAATAGTTATAAAATATCTAGAAATGAGCTGCGAGATGTCCTTGGCAGTCTTGTGGATGCCGAATCGATAATTCTCGCGAAAAAGTATATTATTTCTCAGGAAGAAGATCTATATTAATTATAAGGAGCATTATATGGCTAAATTGACTTTAGATGATTTACGAAAACTTAGAGAAGATAAAAAAAATGAAGTTCAGAAAAGAGATGTTGATGGTAAGGAAATATTAATTGTTATCGGCATGGGTACATGTGGAATCGCCGCTGGAGCTAAAGAGTCTCTTGATGCATTTCTTGATGAAATAGATAAACGGAAACTCACAAATGTGAGAATTACTCAGACAGGCTGTATGGGGTTTTGTTCCACTGAACCAACTGTTGAAGTTCGCGTTCCCGGTATGCCGTCAACTGTATATGGAAATGTTAAAGCCGATATCGCGAGAAAAATAGTTGAACAGCATATTGTTAACAAAGAATTAGTGTCAGATTATGTATTTGACAAGCCTTCTGTAGATATTATTAAGTAAATAGTCGGAGGAAAAAATGGCATATCGAAGTTATGTACTTGTCTGCGGCGGGACCGCGTGTGAATCCAGTAAAGCTGATGAGATATTTATAAATTTAAAATCCGAGGTTGAAGCTCAGGGTTTGAAAAATGAAGTTCAGGTTATTAAAACTGGATGTTTTGGTTTTTGTGAACAGGGTCCGATTGTAAAAGTTCTTCCTGAAGATTCTTTTTATGTTCTGGTTAAGCCGTCGGACGCAAAGGAAATAGTTGCGGAGCATATAGTAAAAGGAAGACAGGTTACTCGTCTTCTATACGATAAAACAAAAGATGTCGGCAGAATCAATGTCAAACATGAAATAGATTTCTATCAGAAACAATACCGTATAGTATTAAGAAATTGCGGTGTAATAAATCCAGAAAATATTGATGAGTATATCGCGCGTGATGGATATGCTGCGTTGGAAAAGGCAATTTTTCAAATGACACCAGATCAAATCATCGATGAAATGAAAAAATCGGGATTACGCGGCAGAGGCGGAGCTGGTTTTCCAACTCATATGAAATGGAAATTTACTAAAGATGTTAAGAATGATGTGAAATTTATCGTATGTAACGCGGATGAAGGCGATCCGGGTGCTTATATGGACAGAAGTACTTTGGAAGGCGACCCTCATTCAATTCTTGAGGCTATGGCAATCGGAGGGAGAACCGTTGGTGCAAAACAGGGGTATATCTATATTCGTGCTGAATATCCGCTGGCGATCAAACGTCTTGAAATTGCTATTACACAAGCGAAAGAATATGGATTGCTTGGTGAAAATATTCTTGGAAGTGATTTCTCATTTGATATTGAAATTCGTCTTGGTGCGGGAGCGTTTGTCTGCGGTGAAGAGACCGCTCTTTTGGCATCTGTTGAAGGAAAACGCGGTATGCCTAAACCTCGACCGCCTTTTCCTGCCGTAAAGGGTCTTTGGGATAAGCCAACTGTTATCAATAATGTTGAAACACTCGCGAATATTCCGATGATTGTTCTTAAAGGTGGCGACTGGTTTGGAAGCATCGGAACTGCGACTTCGAAAGGCACAAAAGTGTTCGCCCTAACCGGCAAAGTGAAAAACTCAGGTTTAATAGAAGTTCCAATGGGAACCACACTTAAAGAAGTTGTTTTCGATATTGGTGGTGGCATCATCGGTGGAAAAAAATTCAAAGCTGCACAGAGTGGCGGTCCTTCCGGTGGAATGATAACCGCGGATTTTATAGATACTCCTATTGATTACGAAAATCTTGCTAAACTTGGTTCTATCATGGGTTCCGGTGGATTGATAGTAATGGACGAAGATGACTGTGCTGTTGATATCGCGAAGTTCTACTTAGAATTTACTGTAGATGAATCCTGCGGTAAATGTGCTCCTTGCCGAATTGGCGGTAAACAGCTTCATGGTTATTTAGAAAAGATTTCTAAAGGAAATGGTACTGTTGAAGATATACAATCCATGAGGGATATTGGACTGGCTATGCAGAAAGCTTCTCTTTGCGGACTTGGACAGACTGCTCCGAATCCAGTATTGTCATCTTTGCGATATTTCGAAGCAGAGTATCTTGAACATATTAATAATAAAAAATGTCCATCTGGAAAATGCAAGGATCTCCTGCAGTATGTGATTGATCCGAAAAAATGCGTTGGTTGTACAGTTTGTGCGAGAAAATGTCCGGTTAATGCTATTAGCGGTGAAAAACAGAAGCCGCATGTTATTGATCAGAAAATCTGTATTAAGTGCGGACTATGTTATGAAGCTTGTAAATTTAAAGCAATATCAAAGGGTTGAGGTGTAATTTTATGGGTACTGTAAATATAAAAATAAACGGCAAACCTTTTCAGGTTGAAGAAAATACTACAATATTAGCGGCCGCAAAAAAAGCACAGATCAATATTCCAACTCTGTGTCATCATCCAGATTTGGTTCCTTGGGCATCCTGCGGTCTTTGTATTGTTAAAACTGAAGGTTCTCCGAAAATGTTTAGAGCCTGTGCTACTCCTGTAGCTGAAGGTATGAGTATAATTACTCATGACAGAGAAATAGTGAAGGTAAGGAAAACAACGCTTGAACTAATTCTGTCGAGACATCCGAATGATTGTTTGAAGTGCGGAAGAAACGGCAATTGTGAACTACAAAGATTGTCAGCAGAATTCGGCATCAGAGAAGTACCTTTTGAGCAGAGACTTCGCGATCTTCCAAAAGATACATCAACACCATCGCTTGTTTTTGATCCAGAAAAATGTATTCTATGCGGAAGATGTGCTCAAGTTTGTCAGGAAATGCAGAATGTGTGGGCACTAGAATTTATCGGTAGAGGATTCAATACAAGAATAGCTCCCGCTGCTGATGCTAAGCTTGCTGAAAGTCCTTGCGTAAAGTGCGGTCAGTGTTCGGCTCATTGTCCGGTTGGGGCTATTTATGAACATGATGAAACTCAGAATGTTTGGGACGCTCTATGCTACAACATTAATCCTTTAAGTCATAATGTTGTTACGATAGCTCCTGCTGTCCGTGTTGCTCTTGGTGAAGCTTTCGGAATGGAACCAGGTGCTTTGTCTACTGGTAAATTATATTCCGCATTAAGAAGACTTGGATTCCATGCTGTATTTGATACAAATTTCAGTGCGGATTTGACTATTCTTGAGGAAGGTACTGAATTTGTTGAAAGATTTGCGAACGGTAAAGGAAAGCTTCCTCTGATAACATCATGTTGTCCTGCATGGATTGATTATCTTGAGAAATATGACCATGATATGATTGAAAATTTTTCTACGGCAAAATCTCCTCAACAGATGATCGGTGCTATGGTTAAGACCTATTATGCTGAACAGAAGAAGATTGATCCTTCGAAAATTTTTCATGTGTCGATT
>CAYLTM010000030.1:2888-3338 GCA_964386495.1 uncultured Leptospirales bacterium | reverse complement strand
CTTGTACCGCGAAAAAATTTGAGCGTGAAAGAAATGACGATATGAAATCTAGTGGTTTCTATGATGTTGACGTTGTTCTTACAACCAGAGAACTTGCCCGAATGATTAAACAGGCTGGTATAGATTTTAATAGTCTGGAGGATGAAGCGGCTGACAGCATTCTTGGAAATTATACAGGTGCGGGTACAATTTTCGGTGCGACTGGCGGTGTTATGGAAGCCGCTCTACGTTCCGCTTATTTTCTTGTTACTAAAGAAGAATTGAAGGATGTGAATTTCGAAAGTGTGCGCGGATTGGACGGTGTGAAGGAAGCTACAATAGATATTAAAGGCACTAAGGTTAATGTTGCTGTCGCACATGGTCTTGTAAATGTTGAGTATGTACTTGATAAAGTGCGTGCGGCTATGGAAAAAGGCGAGAAATCACCATACGATTTTATAGAAGTAATGG
>CAYLTM010000030.1:1283-2878 GCA_964386495.1 uncultured Leptospirales bacterium | reverse complement strand
TGACGAAATAAGAGCGAAGAGATCAGCTGGACTTTATAAGGATGACGAAAAATCTGTGAAAAGATGTTCTCATCAAAATCCTGAAATTACTGCAATATATGAAAAATTTCTTGGAAAGCCCGGAAGTCATAAGGCTCATGAATTGTTGCATACTCACTATACACCAAGAAAGTTGTATAATAAGTAATAAATATTTGAATGTTTTCGATCTATCGAATCTAATTATCAAATCCCGCTGTTTTATCAGCGGGATTTTTTATTGTACGCTCACGAAATCTGATGCAGCATTATTGAAGGATAATCATGCTATGTAAATAATCCGGTAATCAGTTAGTTCTATAGAGTCATTGAAAATTATGGATTTAACTTTTTTTTATAAAATCATAACTTTTTTTTTCAATTCTGTGTTTTCAATCGTATATATTAATAGAGGGTTTTTTTAAAATGATTCGGGCAATTTAAATTATTAAACTGGAGTTCATTATGATTAAATCATCTGTTAATATTAACACTGAGAAGTTATCTCGACTTGAAACTTTTTCAGAAGTGAATGATTTATCAGTCAACGAGATCGTCTCACTTTTATTGCGGAAAATTTTGAAGGATGGTAATAATGTTGCGATAAAGTTTTCCGCAGTGAAGTATCAGGATATTGACCCTGATAAAAACTGGGATACCCTGACTGTTTATTTCGATGATGTCGATTATGAGTTTTTCACGGATATGCGGAAGTTTTACAAATTTTCTGTTTCGTTTTTACTTGCAAAAGCCATAGATCTTTTTCTGGACACAATTCTATCTGAAATCGAAGAGATTTTACTTAACTATGTAGACTCCGACTGGGATATTTCTAGGGATGATGTTAAAGTGGGTGCTGTTTGGACTATTTTATGGCAAAACGATCAAATCAACAGAAAAAACGAGTGAAAACAATTACAATTATAATTATAAATACAACCTAAATAATTATTTGCAATCAATTGTCATTATATGAAAAACTTGAGTTTGTTTTCAAATTCGTTTTAATTTGACGCTATGATTGTATATTAATCATTAATAATATTTGACATATATGGATAAAAAAAAATTAATGCTTTTTATAAAGGGAACATATAAAAATTATGTTTTGAAAACAATGTTTGAAAATCTAATTTGATAATAATTGTTCCCAAAGGCATATCCTGAATATGGATTATAGAAGGATGCCTAAATGTAAATACTTTAAAGGAGATTTTATATGACTAGAAAATTAATTATTTCGCTGATGTTTGTTGTAACGATAGCTATTGTTGCTGTTCTTGGTTGTAAGAAAGATATTCCCTCGGATGCTGCGGTGACAAAGTTAGTTGTGGCTACAGATTCTACATGGCCGCCGATGGAATTTGTAAATGAAAACAAAGAAATTGTTGGATTTGATGTAGATCTAATTAAAGCTGTGGGTAAAGCCGGCGGTTTTGAAGTTGAAGTAAAAAGTACCGCTTGGGATGGTATTTTTGCCGGTCTTGAAGCAGGTGAGTATGATGCGGTAATTTCGTCGGTAACTATCAATGATGAAAGAAAAAATACAATGGATTTTTCTTTACCATATGTTAACG
>CAYLTM010000030.1:759-1273 GCA_964386495.1 uncultured Leptospirales bacterium | reverse complement strand
AGGTAATTATAGTTAGAAGCGATACTTCTGGTGTTACTACGCTATCTGATTTATCTGGTAAAGTTGTCGGTGCTCAAATTGGTACTACTGGTGCGATGGAAATTGATAAAATTCCTGCAATTACAAAAAAATCTTATGATGAACTCGGTCTTGCCATAGAAGAGCTTGTTAACAGCCGTATTGATGCTGTTGTTTGCGATACACCTATTGCTGCTGATTTTGCGTTGCAGAAAGCTGAATATAAGAATAAATTAAAGATTGTTGGAAAAGCTTTTACTGAAGAATATTATGGTATTGCTATAAAAAAAGGCAATAAAAGAGTTTTGGATGCGGTTAATAAAGGTCTTGAAATCGTTTTAAAATCTGATGAATATGGTAAGATGAAAGAAAAGTGGCTGAATATAAAGTAAAAAACAAAACAGAAAAAATTAAGATCAGGATTGATGTTACAGATGGAGTTTTGATTCCTGACAAGGATGATCACTCCATACTGTCAGCATGGAGAATATCGTTT
>CAYLTM010000030.1:411-749 GCA_964386495.1 uncultured Leptospirales bacterium | reverse complement strand
ATTAAATACATTTATTGTTACAATATCATCGATATTTTTCGCGATAATAATTGGTTTCATTGTTGGATTAGGCAGAATTTCTCATAATCCGATATTGAATAAAACCGCGACAATTTATGTTGAAGTCGTTCGCGGGATACCTTTGCTGGTACAGCTCTTTTACATTTATTATGCGTTGGCAAAATTTGTAAAGTTTCCACCAATGACAGCGGCGGTTGTAGCAATGGCGGTTTGTTATGGTGCGTATATCGGTGAAATATTTAGAGCAGGTATTGCGTCAATACCAAAAGGGCAAATGGAAGCGGACAGGCAAAATGGGAGTGCATCTGTGACTGCGG
>CAYLTM010000030.1:0-375 GCA_964386495.1 uncultured Leptospirales bacterium | reverse complement strand
AGTTCATCGCGTTACTAAAAGACTCTTCACTCGTTTCAATACTAGCGGTGTCTGATCTTCTTCGAAGAGGCAGAGAGTATGCGTCTACAACCTTTAATTATTTTGAGACCTATACAGTCGTCGCGTTAGTGTATTTGGTATTAACCCTGTTTTTATCCCGTTTGGTGGGACTTTTAGAAGAGAGGTTGAGGAAAAATGCCAGATAGAATTAGAATGCAGAATGTTGTTAAAAAATTTGGAGAACTTTCAGCGGTTAACGGTGTTACTCTGAATATTAAATCCGGCGAAGTTGTATTCATTATTGGACCATCCGGCAGTGGAAAAAGTACATTGTTAAGATGTGTTAATAGACTTGAGACTGTAAGCTCCGGCAGC
>CAYLTM010000029.1:21613-30081 GCA_964386495.1 uncultured Leptospirales bacterium | reverse complement strand
GGTGATTAACACCCTTACATAAAAAAACTAAACGAGATTAAAAGTATGTCCGACATTGCCACAAAAGTAGACCACCTTTCAAAAATATACAAGCTGTATAAAGATCCGAAAGATCGTATGAAAGAAGCTTTACACCCTTTTCGTAAAAAGTATTCTCACGACTTTTATGCGTTGAATGATGTCAGTTTTGAAATAAAAAAAGGCGAAACTGTCGGTATTATCGGACAGAATGGTTCAGTTTAACTATAACCTCGAATTTACCTGTATGTAAAATTTCTATTTTAAAGGTAGCATATTAATCTTGTTTGAAATAAACCATTAACTGCTCACAATAAAAAATGCTTGAAAAAAAAGATCATTTTATTATATTAAAGATGCTGCTTAGTTGATATGTCAAGCTATGTGTTTTAGCGATTGAAATTGGAGGCGATTATGAGTTCACGATATGTAAACCCTTATACCGATTTCGGGTTTAAGAAGCTGTTTGGTGAAGAAGCAAGCAAAAATTTACTGATAGATTTTTTAAACGAAGTTTTGAAAACAAAACATATAATAACGGATCTAAGTTTTAGACCAACAGAGAATCTCGGTGTAATAGAAGAAGATCGAAAAGCTATTTTTGATATTTATTGCAAAGGCAGTAACGGCGAATCTTTTATAGTCGAGATGCAAAAAGCGAAAATTAACTTTTTCAAAGATCGGACAGTTTTTTATTCTACATTTCCGATTCGTGAACAGGCGGAAAGGGGTGAATGGGATTACAGTTTAAAACCAGTCTATTGTGTAGCAATTCTCGATTTTGAATTTGATAAGAACAAAGGTGAAAAAGACCGGTACTTGAGTAATGTGAATCTAAAAGACCAATATTGTGAGACCTTTTTCGATAAGCTGACATACATATTTATAGAGATGCCGAGATTTAAGAAAACGGAACAGGAACTTACTTCGCATTTTGATAAATGGCTCTATTTTTTAAAAAACCTTCCAAATTTTGAAGATATTCCAGTAATACTTAACGAACCTGTATTTGTAGAAGGTTTTAAAAAAGCAGAAATAATTAATTACAATAAAGATGAGCTTTTAAGATATAATGAGAGTTTGAAAGTTTATCGAGACTTAAAAGGTGTTGTTGACACTTCATATATTGATGGTATCAATAAAGGCAAGATTGAGGGTAAAATCGAAGGTGTACGAGAAGGAAAATTAGATGACGCGAAAAAGATGCTGGAAGATGGTATGGAGATTAATAAAATATCATATTATACCGGGTTAACAATCGGAGAGATTGAAAAATTAAGGTGAATATATTTAGAAGAATTTGAAACTTCATGAATAATACATTGTTGTAGAATTTAAATATTAGCGATGGAGCATACTATATGGGACTATTTGACACAATAATATTATCGGAAAAGTATCAGTGCAAATGTGGTGCTGAGATTTATGATTTTCAAACAAAAACATTGGGAAAATATCTGAACACATACAAAGTAGGAGATTTTGTCTCTTCTGTTGTTTACTCTGGACTTGTTGTAGAAAAAATATATTGTGCAAATTGTAGAGAAGAAAAAGAAGTATGGATTGTTATAAAAAATAATTTACTATATGGAATATATTTCATGCTTAATGAAGCGGAAATTGCAAATCGGCAAGAATTAGATAGACTATGTCTTCTAGACTACTATAGAAAATGTTGCAATAAATTATGCGAAGCAGAAGCAAAATATTATAATCTTTTGTCTATAATAGAAAATTATTCTGAATATAAAAAAAATGGTAAAACTATATATGAAGGTTTAGCGGTTCTGAATTCAGATTTCAAAGATATGGATTATCAAGAATTTCTTGATATGATAATTAATAAAAAATAAAACTCAGTAAAATAATGTTTCGGTGTTCTTTCGGTGGCGAAAAATATTTTAAAAAAACATAATTGACATAATTTTCCAACCGATACTGTATGCCTTATTAAAAAATGGTGAAATACACCCTTATATAAAAAAACTAAACGAGATTAAAAGTATGTCCGACATTGCTATAAAAGTAGACCACCTATCAAAAATTTACAAGCTGTATAAAGACCCGAAAGATCGTATGAAGGAAGCTTTACACCCTTTCCGTAAAAAGTATTCCCACGACTTTTACGCGTTGAATGATGTCAGTTTTGAAATAAAAAAAGGCGAAACTTTACTCGATAAATGAGTAGAATCTAAATATTACATTCTTCTTGCGAAGTTATCGAAAATCCAGAGATGCTATATTAATAGTTGATATGTGATAAGGATAGTAGAGGTGATATAACGATTAAAATTGAAAAAATGAAGAAGTTGATCGTTAAGATGAAAGCTAGGTTCACTGTTTGATAAAATTGTTTGATTGGTATTTAGTTTATAATATAGATTTTGTTATTCGATTTGAAATACTTTGATATTACCAGAGTAATTATTGTAAGGTTTTTAATGATTAAAAGTTATACTTGATAATTACTTTATAACAATATTCACTATTGTTAAGATAAAAAATTACTTTTTTTAAACGGGGTTATTATGAAATATTTAATTACAGGTTTTTCTGGATTTGTTGCAAAACATTATCTAGATTTTTTAGAAAGCAAAAATGAGAACATCTCGGTTTTAGGTTTAGATGTAACTGAGCCTAAGAAATCATATTATGAATATAGTAACTTAGAAATTAATTTTAAAAAAGTTGATCTTTTAAATGAGTCTGAAGTAAATGATGTAATTGTCGATTACAAACCGGATTTAATTGTACACCTTGCAGGAATAAGTAGTGTTGCCTATAGTTGGAAACATCCGGCATTATGTTTTAAAAACAATACTTTTATTTTTTTAAATGTTCTTGAAGCAATAAGAAACAATAATCTTAAATGCCGCATTCTTTCTGTTGGTTCTTCAGAAATATATGGAAACGTTAATGAGAAATTATTACCGCTAGTAGAGGATATGTCTATTGCTCCGATAAATCCATATGCTATTGCAAGATTGTCTCAGGAATCGTTAGCAAAAATATATGTAGCAAGTTACTCACAGGATATAATTATTACTCGTTCTTTTAATCATATTGGACCTGGTCAGAATGAAAATTTTGTTATTCCGTCTATAATTAAAAAGTTAATTGATATAATGCAGTCCGGTCTAAATAATGTTGTATTGAATACAGGAGATCTGACAATTATAAGAGATTTTTTAGATGTGCGCGATGTTGTAAAAGCATATGATTTATTATTGAATAACGGTCAAAAAGGTGAGATATATAATATATGTTCCGGCAAGGGTGTAACTCTCAATCATGTGGTTGATATTATTGAACGACAATTAAAGATTAAAGTTAAAAGGGAAGTTGATCCTTCTCTGCTACGTCCTGACGATAATCGTGCAATTGTAGGCTCATTTGATAAAATAAAAAAACACGTTGGTTGGCAGCCATTTATTGATATTGAAACTACAATAAACGATGTTATTACTTCTTATGCTTAATTTATAGAATTAATCTCAATTTCGATAATATTATTATTTAGGATTATTTTGTTATTATGAATAATGTAGTTATTATATGTATTATAGATACTCTTGAAGGTTTGGATTTATCGTTGGAAAGTTTTGATTTTGATGATAATTTTTCTATTTATTATATTTTAAATGATGTTAATATTAAAAAAGAATTAATTGAAAAAATTCAATTTTATAAACCGGAAATAGAAATAAATATTTGTATTAG
This sequence comes from uncultured Leptospirales bacterium, assembly GCA_964386495.1. GTDB lineage: Bacteria > Spirochaetota > UBA4802 > UBA4802 > JAFGJZ01 > CAYLTM01. Next base: position 26,343 of record CAYLTM010000029.1, on the reverse strand, counting down.
TGAAAATGAAAATTATAATTCTAATATTGACGAAATAATTTCTTCAAAAAATTATGATAACTGTGATGTTTTGATTCTAAATGGAAATTATTCTCTAGCAAAAAATAAATTAAGACAATTGCAGAATTTACTTTACAAAGCTGAAAAAAATGGATTTGTTTCCCCAAGAAGTAATATTTCCTTAATTTCAAAAATTCCAACGAGTATTAATAGCAATTATGATTTTCATATTAGCAATGAAAAATATGAATCAATGAAAAATATGATTCCTGAGTTTTATATTCTTCCTTTTGCTGATCCAAATATTTTCATGGTAAAAAATAAAATTATTAGAACTTATAATTTGTTTAAAAGTAATAATACTTTCGTAGAAATAATTTTAAAAGCGAATCAATATGGATATTCATCATTATGTGATAATAAAGTTTTTATTGAATGTTTTTATAGTGTTTCTTTAATAAACACTATTGATGCTGTAATTCATGACTATCCATTTATGAAAAACCAGTATGACTATTTTATGCATCATGAACTAAGTTTTTGCGAAAATTATGCTGATATTATTTGTGAAAAAAACATAAAGAAAAAAATACTGTTGAGTTATTATTTTCTTCCACCGGTTTATAATGGAACAAGTGAATATAGTCTTCAAATTCTATACTATTTAATAAAAAACTTTAGTGAGAAATATGATATTTTTGTTTTAGTTAATAAAGATGCTGATAACTTTTTTAAATTGTCTGAAAAGTATAAAAATATTCTTTATGTAAATGATATAAAAGGGAAGTATGATATTGTTTTTTTCCCTATACAATTAATTGAGCAAGAACATTTAAAAGTCGTTCTTTCTTGTGCGATTAAAATAGTTTTAACCGTTCTTGATGTTATTATGTTTCGTTGCCAATACATTACAGGTGAGAATTTAATTTTAAGAAGTAATATTCTTAAAGCATTGAAATTTTCAGATAAAATAATAACTATAAGTGATTTTTCCAAAGAAGATATTAGTGAATATTTTAATTTCAAAGAAAAAAACAAGATCAAAACGGTTTTATTAGGAGTTGATGAGTTAAGTAATAAAAAAAATTATAAGCTTCCTTTTGAAAACTATATTTTGGTTGTAGGAAATAATTATTTTCATAAGTGTTTAAATGAAATCTATGAAATTTTGAAAACTGTTATGGATAGGAATTTTATTTTTATTGGATATGATAACATCAATGACAAGAAAAATATATTATCACTTAAAAGTGGATTATTGGAAAATGAATTTGTCGATTACTTATATCAGAATTGTGATTGTTTGATTTTTCCAAGTGGTTATGAAGGATTTGGTTTGCCGGTTATTCGAGCAGTAAAATTTAATAGACCTGTAATATTGCATAACAATGTCATGAATAATGAAATAAAATCGTTATGTAAGGAATTCGATAATTTGTTCTATTTATTTGACGACTTTAATCAAATATACAATATTTTAAAAAATGTGAATTATAAAATAGAAAAAAAGAATAATAAAGTTAGAAACTGGGATGATGTTATAAAAGATATCGAGTCGGTATTTGAGGAAGCGATTAATCAGGAGATTTCATTAAAAATTGTAAAAAAAAGATTTAAATTTCTTAAGAATATTTATGAGAATGAAATTTTTTGTCAATCCTTGAAAGAAAAATATGATGATATTGTTAATTCTGTTAGTTATAAAATTATCAGAAGATTAACAAGAAATAGATTTATAATTACTATGTATTCTCTATTAAAGAAAATTATTATATTTTTTAAATTGACAAAATAAAGCAAGGGCTAATCTTATACTTCAATTAATTCCAAGTTAGTAAATTAATATAAATATTGATGATAGGGGTACAGTTTAATGATTAATTTAATTTTATGTGGTGGTAGTGGAACTAGATTGTGGCCATTATCTAGAAAATTATATCCAAAGCAGTTTGCAGAATTACTTCCCGGTGCATCCTTGTTTCAGGAAACTGTAAAAAGAAATTCGGTTTATTGTGAGCGTTTTTTTATTGTTACAAATAAAGATCTACATTTTTTAGCCGCACATCAGATTGAAAGTGTTAGTTTGTCGTCGAAAACAACATATTTGCTGGAGCCAGTGGGTAGAAATACTGCACCGGCAATAGCATTAGCTTGTTTGGATCTTGATCCTGAAGAAATAGTTTTTATAACACCATCTGATCACTTAATAGAAAATACTTTGGAGTATAAGAACAATTTAGAAGTTGCTGAAAAACTTGCTAAAGATGGTAAGCTGGTAACTTTTGGAGTAAAACCAAAATATCCTGAGACAGGTTATGGATATATTGAAATAGATAAAAATAATAAAGCCACAAATTGTAAAGTGAAAAGTTTTCAGGAAAAACCCGATTTGAAAACTGCTGAGAAATATTTTCAAAGTGGTAATTATTTTTGGAATAGTGGTATGTTTGTTTTTAAAGCGGGCACCTTTCTTGATGAACTAAAAAAATACGCCCCGGAAGTCTATGAAAAAAGCAAGTCGGCATATGATGCGTCTTTAATCGAAAATAGTTCAAATGATAAAAGTGTATTTATTGAAAAAGAGAAGATGTCTGAAATTCCATCAATTAGCATAGATTACGCAGTTATGGAAAAGTCGGATAATGTTTTTGTTGTTCTTACTAGTATTGATTGGAATGATCTTGGTAGTTTTGATTCACTTGTTGATGTTAGAATAAAAGATGAGAATAATAATACTTTTGATGAAGGGATAGTCTCAATTAATTGTAAAAACAGTTTTGTGACATCTTCAGATAAAAAAATTACGATGATAGGTGTGGAAAATTTAATAGTCATTGATACCCCTGATGCGCTATTGTTAGCGAAAAAAGGTGAGACGCAATTGGTGAAAAATATTGTTGAAGAACTTCAGAAAGGAAGTGAAAAAGATAAAGAAATTACAATTGTTCATGCGACTGCACACAGACCTTGGGGTACATATACTGTTCTTGAAGAAAAACCCGGATTTAAAATTAAAAAGATTGTAGTTAAACCAGGAAAAAGATTGTCTCTTCAGAAGCATCTACACCGTAGTGAACACTGGGTTGTAGTTAGCGGTACAGCAACAATTACAGTTGGTGAGAAAATCATACTTGTAAGGAAAAATGAATCAGTATATATTCCTATGGGAGAAATTCATAGACTTGAAAATGAAGGCAAAATTGATCTGGTTATTATTGAGTCTCAGGTTGGTGAATATCTTGGTGAGGATGATATTATTAGAATAGAAGATGATTATAAGAGAATCGGATAAGTTTGAAATGAAAGTTATTAATCAAATGTCAATTGATGATATATATTCGGACATTGAAAAGAATTATAATGAAATTATTAAATGTATTTCCGAAGAAGATATAAAATATGATAGAATGATTTTATGTAATGCTGAACCTGGATTAACACTTAAAAACAAGTTTAAATTTATCGTCAAAAATTTAATGGGTCTTCCGGTTTTTGATTATTTTATTCGATATTTTTTTTACATGATAAAATTTCCGAAAATTATTAAAGGGCTAAATGATAGGATGCTTTACTGTGAAAAACTAATAAATTCGGTAAATATAAAGATAAAGAAAATGAAAATGGATGAGTATGATTATATAGATAATAATGCACCGAATCTAGAAGAAATTTATGAATCTTCATCCATTAAAAATGAAAAAATTGACATTGCAAATATTTTTAATGATTATAAAAATAATTATGTTTACTATTCTTCAAAATTTAACATTAATAATATGAATGTTATTTGTTTGTCAAAAATGAATAATTCTATTGATAAATATTATTGTACAGATAATGTCGAACATCTTAATGAATTAAATATATTTGAACATCTTAGTAAGAGCAGTAAAGACCGGCACATGTGTATAATTATCAGTAATTTATTTTATTCTAGAAAAATAGCAGATTCCATTATATTTTTAAATAAAGTTAAAGATATAATTACTAATGGACTACTTATTATTGAGGAAAGCAATTCATATAATCCTGATATAAAAGCTTATTTAAACAATAATCATTTTCCCATGGGTTCAGATGTTATGTCTGAAATTGTAAAAGAAATATTTTCTGATAATATTAAAGAAGTTTTTTTGAAACCTGTTTCTTTGAAAAAAGTTTTTCATGATGATAAAATGAACTACTTAATACATTCAATTATAATTGAAGTTTGAGGATGTCATGAAAATTATCTTAATGTCCTATTGCCTGGCTCCTAATGATGCTGTTTCAAATGATATTTTTATTTTTTATGATAAATTTACTGAAAAGGGATATGATGTATCTATTTTTTGTGAAATATATCTTTGTGAAAAAAAAAGGAAAATGATTGATTTTGCTGATTTGAAAATTGAATCTACAATAGGCAATAATTTAATAATATATCATCATAGTATTTACTGGCCCCTTCCTGAAGAAATAATAAAGAATGCAACTTCTAAAATGATATTAAAATATCATAATGTTACACCTCCTGATTTTTTTCAAAAATATAATGAAAATTATGCGTTTTCATGTGAAAAAGGAATTCATCAGATTTCTGAATATAGTACTGGCTCAAAATTTGAAAAATTAATTGGCGATTCTATTTTTAATACTGATGAAATGAAAAAGTATGGAGCGAAGGTAGAGAAGCTAGATACAATACCGCCGTTAATGAAAATTAATGATTTTTCCAGTTGTTTATATAA
>CAYLTM010000029.1:20856-21603 GCA_964386495.1 uncultured Leptospirales bacterium | reverse complement strand
ATATAATAAAGTACTCATAAATAAACTGATAACTCAAAAATCAATAATGTTTGTAGGAAGAATTGTACCAAATAAAGGACATAAACATTTATTGCGGACTGTTTATTATTATAAGAAGTATTTCGATAACAACATTTTGCTTTACATAATAGGTAAGTGGGATAATGGACTACGGAAATATAATAATGAAATATATGATTTAATTGATAAACTTAATTTAAATGACAATGTGAATATTATTGATGATTGTAATTTTAGAGATTTACATACTTATTATAGCTATTGCAAAGTTTTTCTATTGATGTCTGAACATGAAGGTTTTTGCGTACCAATAATTGAAGCTCAATATCATCAACTACCCGTAATTGCATTGAACAAATGTGCTGTTGGAGAGACTCTTGGAAATGGACAGATTATGTTTGATGAGTTGGATTATTTGAAATTTGCTACTGCTATAAATGTTGTTTTAAATAATGATAATTACAAATATTTTATAGTTGGAAATGGAATCGAAAATTTACAAAAATACAATACAGAGTCTGTCATTCAAAAATGGGAAGATTTAATAAATGAGACGATTAAATGAAATCTGTAAAACTTATATATAATGAAGCGATAATTAAAAGAGTTCAATATTTTAATATAAACTTTGATAACAAAGCTGGTGAAGTGATTTCCGCTAAATCAATTGATCGTATTTTTAATGAAGCGGAACCAAATCCTAGATTAATAATACATTTATTTCTT
>CAYLTM010000029.1:9844-20846 GCA_964386495.1 uncultured Leptospirales bacterium | reverse complement strand
TATGTTTCTAGGGAGGTATCCTGCTTCAAGAGAAATAAATTTAGTAATGTTGAAGCTTCAAACTATGAATCGACTTAAATCTTATGATTTATTTTTATTTGAGTTTTATTCTGAAATTTTTGAAAAAAATTATCTTAATGTTTTTATTGATATAAAGACATGCGATAAAAAATTTATTTTTGATGTTACACATACCTCTCAGGTTGATTATAATTCCGGGATACAACGTCTTGTTCGTTCTATGATGAAAAATTTAGTTAATTTTAAAAATCATTATTTGCTTGTAAAATATCAATGGAATGATTTCAAAAAGCTTAATAATTGTGAAGAAGAGAATATATATAATTGGAATAATAAGAAGCAAGTTGAAATTAATTATAATTCGAGTAAAATACAGAAGATTAAGGTATTGTTAAAAAGAAATAAAGTAATTTATTTGACGAGCTTATTGGCATATAGAATTATAAAATCTATTGTTGGAAAACCGAAAAAAGCAAGTATCGAAAATGTGGAAATTTTATATCTGGAAAATTGTCATTATTTTCTACCAGAGATTAACGATAATGAAAAAGTATATGATCTATTGTCAATTTTATCATCGCATCTTAATGTTAAAGTTTCTATAGTCATTTATGATTTAATTGGAATTTATTATCCTGAATATTGCGCGATAAGAGATTTTTTTATTAAATATTTAACGGTACTTAGAACCGCGGACAATGTTATTTGTATCAGTAAAACTGTTGCTGATGAACTTAATGAATTTGTTAAACCTTTTAGAAGGCTTCGACCTATTAATATTACTTATCAATTACTAGGTTCTGAAATTGAGTGTAATTGCATTGTAAATACAACTAATCAAAATGATGATATACCGTTTATATTGTATGTTAGCACAATAGAACCAAGAAAAAACCAAATATCGGTTTTATTTGCTTTTAAAAAATTGTCATTGGATGGAATTAAAGCAAAGCTCGTTTTTGCAGGAAAAATCGGATGGTATAATGATGACTTTATGCGAGAGTATCAAGAATGCTTAAAGGATGGTCTTTTAGTTGATATTATTCAAGGTTTATCTGACATGGAAATATCATCATTATATAAAAACGCATATTTTTCAATATTTTGTTCCTTTGTTGAGGGGTTTGGTCTACCAATTGTTGAATCCATAGCCTTAGGAACACCTTGTATTACTAGTAATATTGGTAGTATGAAAGAAATTGCGGACAATGTTGGTGGGTGTCATCTTGTAGATCCTTATTCCTTCGAAGATATATATAGTGGTATGAAAAAATTGTTGACTGATACTAACTATCATTCTAAACTAAGGGATGAAGCAATGAATTCAAAATGGATAACATGGAAAGAATATTCTGAAAAAATCTGGAATGTGATAAATGCTTGATAATTATTTAATAATTATAGATAAATTAAATTTTTTTATAGAAGAAAATTATAGGATTATATAGTGGAAGAAACAGCAGTAAGGGCAGAAAATATATCGAAGATTTATCGTTTATACAATGATCCCAAAGACCGTATGAAGGAAGCACTACACCCTTTTCGCAAGAAGTATCATCACGACTTTTATGCATTGAATGATATTTCATTTGAAATAAAAAAAGGTGAAACAGTTGGTATAATAGGTAGAAATGGTTCCGGCAAGTCAACTCTATTAAAAATATTAACTGGTGTTTTGACACCGACCGGTGGGAATATCTTGGTGCACGGTAAAATATCTGCTTTATTAGAGCTTGGTGCCGGCTTTAATCCTGAACTAAGCGGTATTGAAAATGTCTATTTTAATGGCGCGATTATGGGTTATACAAGTAAAGAAATGGATTCCAAGCTTGATGATATATTATCATTTGCTGATATTGGTGAATTTGTACATCAGCCTGTTAAAACTTATTCAAGCGGTATGTTTGTCCGATTAGCTTTTTCTGTAGCGACAAGTGTTGATCCGGATATACTCATAATTGATGAAGCTTTGTCTGTTGGTGATTCATATTTTCAATTGAAGAGTATGAATAGAATGAAGTCTTTTATGGATAATGGAAAAACAGTTTTATTTGTGTCTCATGATCCAGCAGCAGTGAAAACATTGTGTAAAAGAGGTATTTTGCTGGAACAAGGACATATCATTAAAATATCAGATGCTTCTTCCGTTATTGATTATTATAATAACCTTGTAATTAATGATTTGCATAAAGGTGAAACGGGTATCTTTTTTAATATTGAAAAAAATAATGAAATTCAGACTATCGAAAATGATGATTCAGTTGTTTCTGTTTCAGAAGAAAATACGATAGTTGATACTATAAAGAATAATAAAATTGAATTCATTGAAGATGAAAAATCAGAAGTGCAAAAGATTGAAGATATAATATTTGGTGAAAACAGTATTGATACCGGCGAGGTTGAGCTTTTATCTGTTCAAGTCTTAAATAGCAAAAATAATATTGTTGATACAGTTATAAGCGAAGAGGATATTAAGATAGTTTGGAAGATTAGGGCATTGAAAGATTTTGATGATCCACATTACGGAATAAGAATATCAAATCGTCTTGGAATAGTAGTTTTTGAAATACATACTTATGGAATGAAAGTACCAACCAAGCCATTAAACAATGATTCGATAGCTACAATATGTTTTGATTTTAAATGCAATTTATTTCCTGAAAATTATTCTATATCTCTAGGTTTTGCTAATAAAGGATATAATGATCTGTATTTTGAAGAATATATATTACTTGCTAAAGATGTGAAAATTATTAGAATTATTGAAAATCTGAATTCATTTAAATACTCTGGTTATTATAATTTAAATCCAAATGTAAGTATTGCGATCGGTTAATTAAATAATGAATCTTTATGATAGGTGGTAATATGCTGTTTCCCGGAAAATGTTCTATTTGTAATAAAAGTCATGAAAAATATTTATCTGAAGGGTGTCTTCCTTGGGGAGACGGTTATAATGAATATAAATGGTGTTATATTGAAAATATAATAAATAATGGTAACTTTGACGAGTTAGTTGGTAATAATAAATTTGGTTATCACCTTGATGAGCGAGTTGTTGAGATCCCATGGTTTATCTCTAGACTACCTAGTGGAAAAATGAAATTATTGGATGCTGGTTCAGCTCTGAATCATATTAGTATTTTGAGATATTCAAAGGTACTAGAAAAAAAAGTTGTAATTTCGACATTAGCACCTGAAGAAAATGCTTTTTATCAAATGGGGATATCTTATATTTATGAAGATTTGAGAGATACTATGTTGAACAATGAAACTTTTGATGTCGTTGCTTGCATTTCAACAATAGAACATGTTGGTTTGGATAATACTTTTATTTATACTGATGATTTAACCAAAAAAGAAAACACCTTGAATTCTTATTTATATGTAATAGATACTTTACGAAATTTATTGAAACCAGGGGGTAAATTGTTTTTAACTTTTCCGTTTGGAAAATATAAAAACCATGGTTGGTTTCAAGTGTTTAATTCAGAGAATATCGATTCAATTATTCATAGATTTAATCCGTCTAAATATTTTGAATCAATTTTCCTTTATGAAAATGATAGGTGGAATATTTCAAATAGAAATAAATCTTCGAATGCTGATTATTATGATATTAATGTTAATAAATCATACGCTCCTGATTTTTGTGCTGCGGCTCAAAGTGTTGCATGCGTAGAATTAATCAAATGATATGTTCTAATTGTTAAAATATATTAAATAGGATCATAAATGATGAATATTTGTTGGTGTGGAAACAAGAATTTAGAATATTATAACGATGATTATTGTGTTTGCAATGAATGCAAAACATTAGTGTCAAAATTTGACTTTGATAATAGTATTACCAATGTTGAAGACGAAGAAAAGTCTTTATATGGAGAGAATTATTGGGCTGATTATATGCTCAAATTGACTGGTTTGAAATCTGTAGATGAGATGATTGATTATTTTTTGAGTGAGCGCAGTATATATTGGTTGAAATATTTATTAAAATTTAGACTTCCTTCGGCTAAAGTGCTTGAAATTGGATGCGGATTAGGTCAATATTCTTATCTACTAATGCAATCCGGTTATTCTGTAACAGCTACGGAACTTAGTGAAAATGTATGTAATTATATTAGAGAAAATTTATTTATAGATATTAAATGTGGTGATCTTAGTGTAATAAATGGGATTTTTGATATTATTATTGCAAATGATGTTGTTGAGCATATTTTAGACATTGAAACATTTTTAAAACAAATTAATGAAGTTTTTGATGATAATGGTTTATTGGTATTGCAATTACCCTGTTACAATCCAAATTATTCCTATGATGAAGTAGTTTTAAAAGAAATGAAATTTATAAATCTTTTAACACCAGATCAGCATATATATTTATACAGTAAAGAATCAATTGAGAACTTGTTAAAAAAACATGGCTTTGATTATATTAATTATGAAACTCCAATTTTTGGTGAAGATTATGATATGTTTCTTTTTGCATCCCGTAAACCTTTAAATATTAATAATGATGAAAAAATCGATAAAAAATTAAATTCTTTAACTAACGGAAGAATTATAAAATCTTTAATAAATTTATATAATGATAAGGAAAAAAATTTATCAACAATTAACCAAATTAACTATCAATTAATTGAGTCAAATCAACGACTTATAGTTTATGATAAACAGCTCATTGAGTCAAATCAACGACTGGCAGATGCGGATAAATTACTAACCGAAAAGAATTATAAACTGAGAGAAACTGAAAATAAACTGAGAGAAACTGAAAATAAACTGAGAGATGCTGAAAATAACCTTTTATCATTATTAAATAGCTCTTCTTGGCGTTTAACAAAGCCATTAAGATTTTTTGGTAGGTTAGTAAAAAATATATTGTTAAATAAATAATTATTTAATTTGGAGTTGATATGGAAAAAAAATCTAAAATATTTATTGCGGGGCACAATGGGCTAGTTGGATCTGCTATTGTCAAGAAATTGTGCAATCTTGGTTTTAGAAATTTAATCTTAAAAACAAGGGCAGAATTGGATTTAATAAATGGTTTTGCTGTTCAAGAATTCTTTGAAAATGAAAGACCAGATTATGTTTTCTTGTGTGCTGCTAAGGTCGGTGGTATAATAGCTAATAATACTTATCCCGCTGAGTTTATATATGATAATATTATGATTGCAACTAATGTAATTCACGCAGCTTACAAAAATAAAGTTAAAAAGCTTATGAATTTAGGGTCTTCATGTATCTATCCGAAATTGGCTCCTCAGCCTATGAAAGAGGAATTCTTATTAACTTCCGAGCTTGAAAAAACTAATGAGGCTTATGCTATTGCAAAAATTGCAGCTATCAAACTATGTTATTATTACAATAAACAATATGGTACAAACTTTATATCTGTTATGCCGACGAATCAATACGGTCCAGGTGATAACTTTAATATGGAAACCGCTCATTTATTGCCTATGATAATGAGACGGTTTCATTTGGCAAAACTTTTAAGTGTTTCGGATTTTGATTCAATTAGAGTAGATTTGAAGAATTACAAATTAGGATGGAATATTGATGATGAAATAGATTTGAATGATAATTGTTCCATAGAATTAGCATTAAATAAAGTTGGTGCATTCAAAAATAAGGTAGTGGTTTGGGGGGATGGTTCTGCTTTTCGTGAGTTGATGGCTTCCGACGATCTTGCCGATGCTTGTGTTTATCTTATGAATAATAAAAATTATGATGATATTGGTGAATTTGTTAACATAACTGATGGTACAGATATTCAATTAAAATTATTATTCGAAAAGGTTAAAGAGATTGTGGGATATGAAGGTAAAATTGAATATGATACTTCAAAACCTAATGGAACACCTCGTAAATTAATGGATGCATCAAAAATTCAAAATCTTGGTTGGACTCCAAAGATAAAACTTGAAGATGGAGTAAGGTCTTTTTATCATTGGTATTTAGTTGGTAAATGAAAATGAAAAAGTTGCTATATATAGGACACTCTTATCACAATAAAACAAAATCGACAATATTTTTACAGGAAATGTTTTCGGAAAATTATGAAGTTACAACATTTTGTTTTGATCCTTATACTGATGATATACATACGCACTTTAATTCTTTAAATGGGAGTCATTTTGACATAGTGGTATTATTTCAGATATTGCCATCATATAAAATGTTGAAACGCACAATTAATTTCGATAAAATGACTATTTTCCCAATGTATGATGGGTCGATGCATTTATCGGATTATGACTGGATTCAATATAGAAATTGTTCAATAATCAATTTCTCATTAACACTACATAGAAAACTTAAAAAAATTGGTTTAAGCTCTTATTACATACAATATTTTCCAAAACCCTTTGAAAATTTTCAATGGGGGCGAGAAGATTCAATATTTTTTTGGCAAAGGCTAACAGAGTTTAATATTAATCATGTTGAAAAATTGTTTGATCAAAGTAGAATTAAACATATTCATTTACATCAAGCGATTGATCCGTCTCAATGTTCCACTGAGCCATCAAAAACAATCAAAGATAAATTAACTATGTCTAGTTGGTATAATGATAAGTCAGAAATGTTAAGTGATATGGAAAAATCTGCAATTTATATTGCTCCAAGACATTATGAGGGAATCGGTTTGAGTTTTTTGGAAGCAATGGCTATGGGTAGATGTGTTGTAGCTTTTAATAATCCAACAATGAATGAATATATAAAGAATGGAAAAACAGGATTTTTATTTAATGATTTAAGTATAATAAACATTATTGATATAAAACAAATTCAACAGGAATCATATAAGTTTATTGTTGAAGGATATGCCGAGTTTGAAAAAAAGAAGTATAATATTCTTGAATGGATCGAATACAGTAAAAGATCAAATAAAATATCAATGTTTAAAACTTTTATTAAGGCTTTTTATAAATTGAAAGCCAGACCTAGTATAAAGAAATTACTTTACAAATTTAATGTTATAAAAATCATAAATTTATGTAGGGTTATTATATATAAAAAATTATCCCCATTGTATCTTTTGAAAAGTATTTCTAATAAATTATGGAGGCTTTATCATAGTAAAACAATATTTTTAAAAGAATATTGTGTATTATTTTACAAAGCGATAGTTTTGTATCATCAAAATGATCATCTAAAATTAAGTAAAAGAATTGCTGTTTTTTCAACATTACCACCTGATCAATCAGGTATTGCTATTTATACATTAAGGACACACTTGTGTTTGCCAAGTCATTATGATCTTTTTCGTGATGTCAAAAACATTAATGGTTATTTTGAGACATTAACTTATAGTGATAATCGAATAGTAAATATATTTCCAGTAAGTATATATCGAATTATAAAGAAAATAAAAATATATACACATAAAATATTTGTCATTGGAAATTCAGATCATCATTCTATGGCTATTGAGCAATCAATTTTATCTAAGAGTGAATTGGATAGATTTTATTATTTTCATGAAGCTAAAGTAATCGGGGGTATCTTAGGATGGTGTGAGTATAAAGATATTGATTTTGATAATATTATGAAATCGACTTATGGAAATAATTATTCTGGTAAGCTTGGTGTTTTATTACTTCTTCAGTTATCACAAATAAAAAAAATTTTTGTAAATAATGAAATTGCAAAAAAAATGATTCTTGATGAAGTTAATAATTATCTTGATATAGATATATATGTTTTATACCTACCGATAAAATCAAATTGCAATTTAATAAAGAATAGTTCAAAAGATTCATCAATTGTAAATATTGGATTATTTGGTATACCAAATGATGATGAAAAATCTACAAGACTAATTATTGATGTCATATCAGATATTTACATGAATAACAATAAAATTAAATTGATTATAGCAGGTCATAAAGTTAAAAAATATTTGACAGAGGGTAATTTGCTGGATTGTGAATATATTTCCTTTTTTGATTCTCCAGAAGATGATCATCTTGAAGAAATAATGAATAGTGTAGACTTTGCTATACAATTAAGACCAAAGTATCATGGAGAAAGTTCCGGATGTGTTTGTCAATTATTGGCACTTGGAAAAAAAATTATAACAACAGAAGGTTTTGTTTCAAATGAGTTTTTTGATTATTGTACTTTTGTACCAAAAAATATAAGTCGATATGAGTTATCAGAAACTATTAAAAAGCAAATTTATAGTCAAAATTGTTTTAATCCAAGTGATTTGATAAATAATTTCTCTTTCCCCAAATTGGCAAAAAAAATATATTCAATTGCAACTAATGATATTAATATTAATTCAAAACAAGTTACAATTATTACAATCGTATATAATCTTATAAATAATAATAGGGTCGAATCATTTCGAAAATGTATTGAATCTGTTCATAATCAGACATATCAAAATATTGAACATATAATCATTGATGGTGCTTCTAACGATGGTACATTGGATTTAATTAATGAGTATGTTGAAAAAGGATGGGTAATTTGTTTTTCTGAAAAAGACACAGGTGTTTATGATGCTATGAATAAAGGTATTAAACGTGCACAAGGAGAGTATATTAATTTTTTAAATTCAGATGATTGTTTTAACTGTAATGATGCTGTAGAATTGTCTGTGTTTTTTATTAATAAGTATAATGCCGATTTTTCATTTGCTACATGTTCATATTTGGATGAACATGATAAAAATATTGGAATTTTAAAACCAGTGATTGGTAGATTTTATATAAGAATGCCGTTTTGCCATCAAACCATGTTTGTAAAAAAAAGCGTTTTAACAGAGATAAATGGTTTTGATACATATTATACAAGTGCTGGTGATTTTGATCATATACTTAGGATTTGTCTGCTTAATAAAAGGTTTATTGAAGTACCTTATAACATTGTTAATTATAAGCTTGGTGGCATTTCAGATACAAAGGAGCATAAAGGTGTTGAAGAATGTATTACTTCATTGATGTTGAATTTTAATAAATGTATAGGGTTGAATTTTAACTATGAAGTTTATTCAAATATGTTTTTAAATTTTATTTTCCCAAAAAAGATTTATGATAATTTACTGAGTAATCAGTCTATTGATTACAAGAAGGTCATTAAAAGTTTTAAACCGAAAAAAATTGAGAATAATATGTGTCTTTTAGATAAAGGAGCTGTTCCATTTATTGATAAAAGTATTTTTGAATAAAAATTGATATTCATCAGATATTTCATTAACTTATATTGCATAAAGGATTAATGTTTGGAAAATAAAAAACCACTTGTTTCTGTTATAACTGTAACTTTTAATCTTGTAAAAAATGGTAGATGTGATTATATAAAGCAGTGTATTGAAAGTGTAAAAAAACAGTCATATGAAAATATTGAGCATATAATAATAGATGGTGCTTCTAATGATGGTACTTTACAATTATTATCAATATATGAATTTATGGGATGGATTAAAGTATTTTCAGAAAGGGATAGTGGTATTTATGATGCAATGAATAAAGGTATCGATAAATCAAGTGGTAAATATATTGCATTCTTAAATTCTGATGATTATTGGTTTTGTGAAAAGGGTGTAGAGTTATCTGTCAATGCACTTGAGGAAAATAATGCCGATTTTTCTTTTGCACCTGTTTACTATCTTAATTCAAATGAAGAAATGATGGGTGTTTTAGAACCGTCAATTGGAAATTTTTTTCTTCGAATGCCTTTTTCACATCAGTCTATGTTTGTAAAAAGAGAAATTCTGCTGAAAGAACAGGGATTTAATACTAAATACAACAGTTCTGCTGATTATGATTTAGTTTTGCGATTGTGTTTTAAAGGTTATAAATTTGTTCAAGTTAAGAAAAATTTTACATTTTATCGCTGGATAGGGTTTTCTGCTGTCAATGCATCAAACATTGGAGAGGAAGAATGTATTAATAGTATGTTCAATTGTTTTTCAATGTTTATCGAATTAAAAAAAGAAGATATTATAAAAATGTTTTATGAATATAAATATCCAATATATTTATATCGTGCTATACATGATATTTTACCACTTGAATATCAAATTGAGTTGGAAAAAACTAAACCGATCATGATTGAAAATGAAATGTGTTTATCGAAAAATTATCATTTTATTGATGAAAATAAATCGATAAGGTTGCTATTCGATGCCACAATACTTTATGACTATTATTTAGGATATTCATTTAGAACTAGCGTTTTTTTTGTAACTCTGAATGTTTTAAATGAACTTGCAAATTCTAAAGAAATTGTTGTTTATTTGTATTGTTTACCGTATGCAAAGGATAATGTCAGACGATTGATTGATGAAGGAGTATTAAATAATAATATAAAGTTTTATTATGGAAATAAAGTTAATATATTTTTAAGTCCATTTTATTCAATACCGGAACAAGTAAGAAGTTCCGGTATCTTATGTTATTCGATTTTATATGATACGATTCCGTTGATTTTCCCAAATTTATTTGATTCTAATGCTTTATCGATTTATTCTAATATGATAAAGTCTTATACTAAAAATGATTATTTTTTTTCAATTTCCAATAATACAAAAAAAGATTTTGAAAAATATGCTGAAAATATTGATCCGGAAAAAATTATTATTACTCCATTAGCTGCATCCGAAAAATTTTATCCAGTGAATGATATTGCTAAAATTGTTAAGGTAAAAAATAAATACAAAATTCCTGCAAATAAAAATTACATATTCTCATTATGCTCAAAAGAAGAACAAAAGAATGTTATATACACACTGGATAGTTATATTCGTTTTATTGAAAAAAATAATATTACAAATATAATTCTTGTTTTTGGTGGATTGAAATGGCAAAGTTTTGAGAGTGAATTAGACAACAGAATATTATGTTTTGCGAATTACTCGGAAAATATAATATTTACTGGTTACATTGAAGATGATGAATTGGCTTCTTTATATTCTGGATCATTCTGTTTTGCATATCCATCATTATATGAAGGTTTTAGT
>CAYLTM010000029.1:2711-9834 GCA_964386495.1 uncultured Leptospirales bacterium | reverse complement strand
AATTTGCAATGTCGAATGCATTAAGTAAAATGTATTTTGATGAGGATTTCCGGCAAAAATTGAAAATATCAGCAATAAAAAGATCCAGTGAATTTTCATGGAAGAAAACTGTTGAAATAATGATTGATAGTTTTTACAATAATCCTGCTAAAATAATAAAACAAATTCAGTTTATAGAGAAAAGTTATATTGATTTGCAACATGAAATTATTGTTAAACAAAATGAAATTATCAATAGAAAAAATGAAATAAATACGATATATTCTTCAGAGACATGGAAAATTGTTCGATTTATTAGCAAGGTGCGAAATAAGCTTATGCCGAAAGATAGTTGTATTAGGAAAATATTAAATAATATTGTTAAATAATACCTGTTACTTAATTTGTTATTAATATAAATATTTCTGTAAATTTTTAATTTAACTTATGTATATATATGTCTTTTATTGCAATGAAAAATAATCAAAATTATATTGCTGGACATATATGTTGCGTTGGATATATGTTTCGTTGGGTCTGCATCATTAATAATGAGTGATCTTGTTTGTTACTAATGTATGTGATGTTAATTATTTGACGAAATCTTAGCAAGGGGCATTCTGATGAAATACATTGCATGGTATATAGCGATTCTCTGTATAGTATTTTTCTCTGGAATTTGGGGTTCGATTTTTTTTCTTCCAGAAAGATACCGGAAGGATAAAATAATTTTTTCGTTTTTGTATGGGGTAATGTTTTTAATTTTATTCTCGGCATGGCTTAGTTATTTGGGCTTTACATTTGAGAATGTTGCGAAAATTATTTTTGGTACTTCTGTTATTCTCTCTTTAGTTTCAATAATAAAGGAGTATCGATCTGGTAATAATAAGGATTGGGTATTGTCCTTGAATCAGTCTATTGTTCTTCTGTTAGCATTTTTTTCTGGAATCATTGTTCTAACACCAGTAATCATTTTCAATGCAATACCATCTATGGACTGTTTTACTTATGTATCAATTGCTGATTACCTCCAGAATCATTCTTATTTTGATAGTGCAAATCCAAATCCATATTCACCTTGGTTGACACAGATGAAGATTTATCAGGTCTATGGTTTCAGAATGGGTACATCTTTTTTGCTATCATTTTTTTCATCTTTACTATGGCAAAAATACTCCATTATACTTTTTATGCCACTCATCGGAGTCGCACAATTTTGTCTTGTTTCTACAATGTCCATATTTTCTAAAATTTTATTTGATAAAGAGAGAACAGTTGTTTTTTCTTCATTTCTTTCTGCAGTTCACTTAGTTCCTTTGAGCTATGGTATAGTTGGATTTCTTCCTCAATCATATGGTGTTTTCTTGTATGTCGCCATCATGATCATATTCCTGGATCTGAAAAGCTGGGAGTTGAATCGAATAAAGATCTCTTTCACTCTTTCTTTATTAATCGCAACATTGATTATAACATATTCCGAATTGTTGCCGATTGTTAGTCTGAGTATAGCAGCAATTATCTTATTCTGTTTGATCAGAGAACGTATTTCATTTTCTTATTTATTCATACTTTTTATTCCGTCCATTTTCCTTATTTCGATTATGAGTAACGTGGGATTGGTCAAGGCTATTTCAGCAATCAAGTTTCAATTATCTGCAGTTGTGGGAGCGAACATAAGCTATACTTTCTGGGATTACTTACTACAGACTTTCTCATTAAACCCTCAATTTTATATGATGAAAAATTTTAATTACGGATTTCCAATAATTTATTTTTTTGTATCAATCTTTGCTTTATTTCTTGTCTTTATTATTTTTAAAGAATTTTTGTTGAATAACAAAATAAATATTCAGAAGGTTTCAATAGCAAAGGTGTTGTCACCAATAATATTAAGCATGATCTATTTTATTTTTTTTGCTAAGAATCCATTTGTTTCAGACACCCGAGGACATACTTGGAGTATCTTAAAGGCTTTTCAGTATGGTGTAATATTTATTGTTCCTGTGGTTTCATATTCAATCCTCGCTTTTACAGACAGATTTCGTCCCAGAAAAGTGATTATAGCAGTATTTATTTTCATTTTTACATCCCTTAGTATAAGTTCAACATACCTTTTGGCAAAGGATCAGACGGTACAGATGAGTGTGATGACTGGAAATGCTTCTGATCCACTTGGTGAATATTTAAAGCTGGCAATCTATTATTTAAATGAAACGCGACCGATAAACATTATTAGTACGTCTCCGTATTTGATTAAGCACAGACAAATGATTGCATATTTTTTACGAGATCATCAATTGATAAGTCATTGGAAAGATGATGAGTATGTTGGAATACATATGGCTCCTGAATTTATAACACCTGAATTTGACAATAGTGGTATTTTACTTAAATATGATCCAAGTGATATCAGTAAAATTGCTAATATGGTTGAAGAAAAAGTTGTAAGTTTTTCATTTATTAGTGGTGTTTACCTACCTGAATCAAACGGTAAGGATTTATGGTACTGGTCTAACGGACATGTTCATATGTCGGTCACAAACAGGCTGTCTACAAGCAAAAAATGTTCGATAAATTTTGGTTTAAAGTTAGCTCCTGGTAATTCAGAAAATCAAGTAACGATCAGACAAAATAATAATGTTTTGAAAGTTATCAATGTATTGCCCGATGTTATAAATAGTGTTGAGTTAACTATTGATATATCGCCTGGTGTTACGGAATTTGAGTTGTTTTCTAGTGCAAAGGCATTGAAAGTTGGAAATGATCCTCGTGAGTTGGTATTTTCAATTGATAATATTACACTTTCTGTTATAAAATAGAATGATAATAGATGAATTTCTAAGATAAATATAAATATTGTTATTAAAGGAAGTAACAGATGAAAATTTTACTTTTAGGTGGAGCTGGCTTTATTGGATCTAATTTGTGCAATCATCTTTCACTGACACATGAGATTATTGTTTATGATAGACCAGGAGCTTTTTTTGGAAATATAGAAAAGTCAAAGTCGGTTCATTTTTTTGAGGGTGATTTTTTCAACAGTTCCTCATTAGAATTTGTTTTTGAAAAGTTTAAAATAGAAATAGTAATTCACCTTATATCAACCACAAATCCCCAAGAATGTTTGTCTTCTATTATATCTGATGTCGATATTAATCTTATTAATACAATTAAATTGATTGATATAATGATTAATCACAATGTAAATAAAATTATTTACTTTTCGTCAGGTGGAACAGTATATGGAAATAATGGTGAGAGCATTAATTCAGAATCCTCACTAACTTATCCAATAAACTCTTATGGTTGGCTCAAACTTACTATAGAAAATTATATTCGAATGCAATCATTTCAGAAAAATTTGAATTACTTAATTGTCCGTCCTTCGAATCCATATGGACCGTTTCAAAATATTTGGGGAAAGCAAGGTCTAGTTGGTGTAATGTTAGGCAAATTAGTTACTAACATGCCAATAGAAATTTGGGGTGATGGGTCAATAATTAGAGATTATATCTATATTGACGATTTGTGTAAAATTGTTGAAGAATTTATTAATAAAAATGTATGGAATGACACATTTAATATTGGTAGCTCAAAAGGTTTGTCAATTAATGAAATCGTTGAGCTAATAAAAAGAATAAGTAATTCTGATCTCGAAGTTATGTACAAAAAAGGGCGTAAAACAGATTTTCCAGTTAATATTCTTTGTATGAAAAAAACATTAAAAGTTATTGGTTCATTTAGCATTACAAGTGCTGAGGAAGGAATATTGAAAACCTGGGTTTGGGTGAAAAATATAATAAAACAATAAAATTGGAATAATTTATGCCAGTTTTATTCCCATGCATTGTTTCTACTACATTTATTTATGTTGTATTATTTATTATATGTTTATTATAATAAATATTTGATTGCTAATTTTAACTAGTTTTTGACTAATTTCTAGTATTTTTAATTATGGAGGAGATAATGGATTTGTCAATAGTAATACCAGTTTACAAAAGTGCTGAAATACTTCCGCTACTTGTGAAAGAGATAGAGATGAAAGTTAAATTTGTTAAAAATTTTGAATTAATTTTTGTAAATGATGCTAGTCCAGATTCTAGCTGGAAAGTAATATGTCAACTTAAAAAAAAGTCAAAGTTTATTAGAGGAATAAATTTGATGCGAAATTTTTCACAACACAATGCAATTATGGCGGGTTTGAACGAAGCCCGAGGTGATATAATTGTGATGATGGATGATGATTTGCAGCATTCACCAGAAGATATTAAAAAAATGTATGAAAAAATGATAAATGATAAACTTGATGTCTGTTATGCTCAATTTTTCAAAAAGAAACATGCGTTATGGAAAAATATAGGAAGTCGTTTTAATGATATAATTGCAAATATTCTTTTAAATAAACCAAAAGGTGTGTACTTGTCGCCGTTCAAGGTTATTAATCGTAAGATATGTGATCTTGTTGTCCAATATAAAGGTCCTTATCCATATATTGATGGCATTATTCTCTCTGTAGTTGATCATAAGCGAATTGGATTGATTGATTTAAATCACTATAAACGAGTTAGCGGATTTGGTAACTATACATTATTTAAATCCATTTCTTTATTGACGAAAATGGCAACTGGTTTTTCTGTATTACCTTTACGTATTTCTGCATACATTGGTTTTATTATTTGCTGTTTTTCGTTCCTTTTAGCAATTATATATTTTATTCAAAAATTGATTTTTGATGCATTACCAGTTGGTTTTACTACTGTAATTTTATTAATACTTTTTTTTGGAGGTGGTCAGTTAATGTGTTTAGGTATTATTGGTGAATATATTGGGCGAATGTATTTGAATGTTAATAGTAAAACTCAGTACGCAATAAGGGATAGGGTTTAATGGATATGACTGGTTGGATTAGAAAAATATTTGCAACATATAATAAGTTCATAATGTACACTATTTGCGGTGGTAGTGGTGTGTTCACGGACTTTCTTATTTATTCTGTATTAGTTTTTTTGAGCATAAATTATCAGATCGCAAATGCAATAGGTTATGCTACAGGGACTTGTGTGAGTTTTTGTTTAAATCGTCATTTTACTTTTAAAATATATGATGATGTTTTTATTAGGTTTATAAAGTTTATAGGTGTTGCTTTTATTGGGTACATCCTTTCAACTTTAATTTTATATTTGAACGTTGAAATAATTTCTGTACATAAAATTATTGCAAAAGTCATAACACTTGGAGTTGTTTTATTTGTTCAATATAGTTTAAATAAGTATATCACATTTAGTCGGAGTGAAAAAAAATGAAGAAAGTAGGCATTATTGGTGGTGGTTTGGCTGGTTTGGTTACTGCGTATCGTTTGCAGAAGAATGGATTTGAAGTTGTTATTTTTGAAAAGAATAGTTTTTTGGGCGGTCAATTATATGCAGTACCAGTATATTCCCAGATGACGGATATATATTATCATCATACTTTTTTGTCTGATAAAAATTTTATTGATTTGTGCGATGAAATTGGTATTGCAGAAAAAATTAAGTGGTATAACAGTAGCATGGCTTATTATACTAATGGCAAGCTTTATCCATTTGGAAAACCTTTTGATTTATTTAAATTTTCCCCATTGAATTTCTTTGGGAAAATAAAATTTGTAATTTCTGTTTTTCATCTTCAATATCGGGCCAGTAGAAATAAGCTTGATGATATTTCCGCACAGGATTGGTTTAAAAATAATGGGTATTCAGATATATGGAAAATTGTTTGGGAGCCTCTTTTTCGTTTAAAATTTGGGGATCTTACAAAGAATATAACTATTTTGTGGTTGGCTGATAAATTGATTAAGCGAGGTAAATCTAGAGGCAAAACTGCTTCAGAAAAACTTTGCTATGTTGATGGTAGTTTTTATACCGTGATTCAGGCTTTAGAGAAGAAGTTAAATACAAATAACTGTAATATCGAAATTAACTCCAATGTAATCAATATTATAGAGGAAAATGGCAAATATGCTATAGTAACAGATGACACGAGGTTTAGTTCTTTTGACTTTATTATATCTACATTGTCTACAGGAAATCATTCACGTTTAGCGAAATTTGACGTAGCTTATCATGAGTATCTCAACAAATATACTTATCAAAGTGCTATTTGCGTAATGCTTGTTTTAAGTAAGAAATTTTCTGATTATTACTGGATAAATATCGGTGATTTTTCTATTTCATTTGGTGGTATTATAGAACATACGAATCTGGTTGGTGTGGAAATGTATGAAGGAAATACAATAATATATATGTCGAAGTATCTTGATTGTAAAAATGATTATTTTCAGTATAGTGATGAGAAAATTATATCTTTGTTTGTCGCAGGTCTAAAGAAAATTAAAAATGACTTTTTGGATGAATATATTTTGCAATCCCATGTTTTTCGCGAACGAGATGCTCAACCAATAATTAATATAGGTTATTGCAGACCAAACATTACAACGCCACTTAAGAATTATTTTTGGATTTCAACCCATCATGTATATCCACACGACCGTGGTGTTGAATATGCTATTGATCAAGCAAATAAAATTTCTGATTATATAGTAAATTTAAATGTTGAATGTTAAAATATGAATAAGCTTTCCTTTGCGAAGTTCAAATTTAAATAATCTTTACATATTTGTAGTGTAAGCTCATAAATCTTAATATTTATGTAATTTTGAGCAAATATTTTGTATTAAGGTAATCGTCAATTTCCTGACATGAGTAAATCCCGGTATTCCTGAATAAAAATTAAATGTCAGCGGGTGAAACAATACAAGAAAGGAGTTTTCGCAGCTCAACTCTCTAATATGAAATGTACAGAATTCTATAGAAAATAAATTTCAAACACGAATATGGTTTAAGACCATTAGCTTTATCACTTTCAATCAGAGAATACATAGCGGCATTCGCGTTAGCGACACTGTTTGAAAATAGACAGTTTTTTCTGCCGATAACAAACGACTTGATTGACTGTAAGCGTTAAATTTGCACCATCTTTACAGGCGTGATAGAATGACCTCAAAAAGGAAATAATCTATGGAAGCATGGAAAAATTACAAACTGGAAAAATTAAAGAAGGTGCGAAGCTATCAGAAGAATCTACAGAGAAAACTATGTGCCCA
>CAYLTM010000029.1:0-2701 GCA_964386495.1 uncultured Leptospirales bacterium | reverse complement strand
TGTGCCCAAAGTATTATTTTATAATATTTGCAAATCATTGTGGAAAAAACTTGACAGCTTTTTATAATTTCAATATGAAGTCATTCAAACAATAAATTAAATTTAAGTTAAACAATATAAGTTATTATTCGTGAGAAATAGTATCAAACTACACTTGAAAGGGATTATCTAATGTTGATGAGGAAATTATATGAAAATCATATATATGCTTGTTTGCTTTTTGATAGATGTTTTTCATTGTTAGTAGCTGTTTTTGTTTTGTTCATGGGAAGACCAAAAGGGATAAATAAATATGGTTTTTAGTTCAATTATCTTTCTTTTTGGATTTCTACCATTAGTTGTGGTTGTATATTTTGCTATTAATCTTAAACTACGGAATTTTTGGATACTCCTTGTAAGCATTTTTTTTATTGGTGGGGAGAAAGTTCATTTCTTTTGGGTAATACTTTTTTCTGCTATTATTAACTATGTTTTTGCGTTAATCCTTTCTAATGGATGGAGGGTTTGGGAGAAACCTGATATCTTGAAAACAAAAAATAATCACCATCATGTGATTTTAGTTATTTCAATAATTTGCAATTTAGGTATACTTATATATTTTAAATATACGAATTGGATAGTTGCAGGTATAGGTGAATTATTTTCCAAAAACTTGAATAGTAATATTATTTTACCATTGGGGATATCTTTTTTTACTTTTCAAGGCATGAGTTATGTTATTGATGTTTATAGAGGTGAAGTTGAGGCTACACGTGATTTTATAGATTATGCTGCTTTTTTTTCTATGTTTCCACAGTTAGTCGCTGGTCCCATAGTGCGTTATTCACAAGTATCTGAGGAACTGAAGAGTAGGGATATAACACTAAATAAATTTACGCTCGGAATAAAACGATTTATTATTGGACTTTCAAAAAAAGTAATAGTGGCAAATACTGTAGCAGTTGTGGCTGATTCTGTATTTGCTTTACCTGCAAATGAATTGACTACTTCATTATCATGGTTGGGGATAATAGCATATACAATACAAATATATTTCGATTTTTCTGGTTATTCGGATATGGCCATTGGTATGGGATTAATGTTTGGGTTCCATTTTCCTGAAAACTTCAGACACCCTTATGCTTCTCAAAATATTAGAGAATTCTGGCAGCGTTGGCATATAAGTTTATCGTCATGGTTTAGAGATTATCTATACTTTCCATTAGGAGGCAGCAAGGGAACATTTTTTAAAACATCCCGCAACCTTATGATAATATTTCTTTTATGCGGTCTTTGGCATGGAGCATCATGGAGTTTTGTCGTTTGGGGAGTATGGCATGGTATGTTTCTTATGTTGGAGCGTGTAAAATTCTTTAAATTGTTTTTGCAATTATTACCTAGACCTTTCAAACATATATATTTGCTTATCATAGTTATGGGTGGGTGGATACTTTTTCGAGCGGATACTCTTACATATGCTGTTGAGTACTTCAAAGCATGTGTTGGATTTGCCGATGGTAATGGATATTTATTACCTGTTGGTCAAATAATGACTCCATATGTATGGATTATTACTATTGTTGGAGTTATTGGTGGTTTTCCAGTAATAAATTATATAGATAATAAAACCAAATTAATAACTAATTCAATGTCAGCTCAACTCATTAGAATCAGTGGTTCGCTAATGTTACTATTTTTGTTATTATCAAGTATTGCTGAATTATTTGCTTCAAGTTATAATCCTTTTATATATTTTAGGTTTTAAACATGCGTATGAATGATTGGACAATACTTTTTGGATCTACTGTAATTATTTTAATGCCTTTGCTTTTATTTATTACTGGTAAAGTTAATACTGATTATATTCAATATCATGAACAACGTAATGCGGAAGTTTTGCCGGAATTTTATAGAAATAAACATTTTACTGTTAATTTTGAAAAGTTTTTTTCAGATCATTTAGGATTTAGAGAATACTTTCTTAAAAGTCTATCATGTGTGAAATCAACATTGGGCTCTCCCTTGAAGACAACCAACAATGTAGTAATAGGAAAAAAAGGGTGGTTTTATTTTCGATCATCAATTAATGTATATCAAGGATTTGGGATTCCTAATCATAAAGATATAGATGATTTTGCTAAAAAATTGTCACATTTCCAAAAATGGTGTAAAGAACATGGGACAATATTATATATATCTATTATTCCTAATAAGACATTTATCTATCCTGAATATTTACCAGATTGGGTTAAAGGTAAAAATGAAGCTAACATGCTGTATGAAGAAATAAATGTTTCAATGGTTAATCATGGCGTTAATTATATAGATTTAAAAAGTATATTTATGCAAAAAAAGAAATCTCATTTATTATACTATTATCAAGATCAACATTGGAATCGGGTAGGTGCGTTTTACGCTTTTGAAGAAATTACTAATAATATTTATAAATTATTGTTTATACAGGATAATTGGGAAAAGTTGCCAATTTTAATTGTTGAAGATAATAATGGTAGTTTTTCATTAGCAGGTGTAAATTATTCTACTATTAGTAGCTTGCAAATAGTTCCATATATTGATCAATCAATTATAGATAGTAAGATTGTTGCAAAGAAAAATAATCTATCTGTGATTTGGCTTAAAGATTCTTTTGGTGGATATGCAAGAGAAATAATGGAACAATATTTTTTAACAATAGATTAGATAAAGATTTTGGCAATCAGCA
>CAYLTM010000028.1:27456-30608 GCA_964386495.1 uncultured Leptospirales bacterium | reverse complement strand
CTCCTTTATTAAAGGAGAAGGGTCGGGGATGAGGATTTCTTAAAATTATTCTTGACTCGTTAATTCATTTTATATTATCTGTGTTAATAAAGTTAAATCTAAAATGAGTGAATAAATTGCCTAAAAAACAGGAATCTATTTTAAATAAATCGAAAAAATCGCATGACAGTGCATATAAATATCTTTTCAAAAACAAAAGAATCTTTCTGCAGTTATTAAAATCTTTTGTCCACGAAGATTTTATCAAAACCATACAACTTGAAAACCTTGAATTATTTGATAAGTCATTTATTTCAGATGAACTGCTTGACAGAGAATCCGACCTCATTTATAAAATTAATCATGATGACAAGGAATACTTCATATATATTCTTCTTGAATTTCAATCAACTGTTGATAAGTCAATTCCTGTAAGAATGTTCTCATATATCCTACTTCTTTATGATTCGATATACAAGAATTCAAAAAAAGGGTTCCTTCCAAATATTTTCCCTATACTTTTATACAACGGAAGGGATGACTGGACAATTCCAACAAATTTGAATCAGCTGATAGAAAAAAACATACCAGACAGATATATTCCAAGCTTTGAATATTTCCCAATTATAGAAAAAGATATCCCCGATGAAATACTTGAGCAACTGCATAATCTTGTGGCAGCTGTTATGAGCACCTCTAAAAATTGATTTTTTCATTATTAAACCAATTGAAAAAATCAATTTTATCTGATATATTGGCTCACAAGGGCAACCGAAAAAAATTATTTTTTAATTTTTAAAGGTTCCCTTATATATCTTGAAAAGCAAAAAGACGAGACAAAAATTAATGAAGCAATAAACAAGATTGTAGACTTTATTAAAAATGAGGATATAATTGATATACGGGTATTTACAGTCTGGTTAACAAAAATGTTTAGAGCAAATGTATCTGAAAAACAAATCGAAATGATTAAAGACATTAAGGAGGTAAAATCAATGCTAACATTACTTGCAGAAAAAATTGAAAATAAAGCCAAAATCGAAGGTAAAATCGAAGGTAAAATTGAAACAGCGTTGAATCTAATCCAAGACGGAATGTCTATCGACAAGGTTGTTCGCTACACCGGTCTTGATCGTGAAAAAGTTGAACAGCTGAAAATTAAAAACAAAGTCTGAACTATGATTGAGATAACCGAACCCTGAAGGGCTCGGTTCAATTGTGCAATGTTGAACCGCGTCCTTTAGGATGCGGTTTGTTATCTTTTCAACCAATCAAAGTTTATCAGATTTCTTTTCGTTGACGTGAAGATCATTCCAACTTCAAAAATAATGTGATCAAGATGATTGGCATGATTAGTAGAGAGATTATTCTTAGATTTTCTTAATCATGCAAATCCTGAAATCATGCAAATCAAGGTTCAGACATATTTTCCTTATTTCTCCCTTCTCCTTCATTAAAGGAGAAGGGTCCAGGATGAGGATTTCTTATACTTAGTTGGTTAATCAATCCGCAAAATGGTTAGAAAGGCTTCCTGAGGAATTTCCACCGAGCCGACCATCTTCATGCGCTTTTTACCTTCTTTCTGTTTTTCAAGAAGTTTACGTTTACGGGTAATATCCCCGCCGTAGCATTTCGCGGTTACGTTTTTCCGCAAGGGCGATATCGTTTCACGCGCCATAATCTTCGCGCCGACAGCCGCCTGAATAGGAACCTTGAACTGATGACGTGGAATGATATCTTTTAATTTATCAATAATCTCGCGGCCGCGGTATTCCGCCTTGTCTTTGTGAACAATGAACGACAGCGCGTCCACCGGCTCACCGTTGACTAGAATGTCGGTCTTCACCATGGCGGATCTTCTGAAATCTATAAGTTCGTAATCGAAAGAAGCATAACCCTTCGAGAGCGATTTAAGTTTGTCATAAAAATTAAAAACAATTTCGGAAAGCGGCATTTCGTTGTCGAGCTCCACACGGTTCTCGTCAATATATTGCATATTTTTGTTAATGCCGCGGCAGTTAGATATCAAATTTAGAACATTTCCGATAAATTCCTTAGGGGTGATTATTGTCGTTTTTACGAAAGGTTCTTCTATATAATCGATCATTCCGGGGTCCGGCATTTTAACAGGGTTGTCCAGTATCAAAAGTTCGCCGCGGACAGTCTTAACATGGTACTCAACGCTGGGAGCAGTCGTTACCAGTGAAAGATTATATTCGCGCTCAAGACGTTCCTGCACAATTTCCATGTGAAGCAGACCAAGAAATCCGCAGCGGAATCCAAAACCCAGCGCGTAGGAATTATCCGGTTCATAAAGCAAAGACGCGTCGTTAAGTTTAAGTTTCGCCAACGCTTCTCGCAGCTGTTCATATTCATCAGAAAACATTGGATATATTCCCGCGAAGACCATTGGCTTGGCTTCTTTAAAACCAACCAGAGCGGCAGCTGTGGGATTATTAACGCTGGTAACGGTGTCGCCGATTTTAGTATCCGCTATAGATTTTATATTCGCTATTATGTAGCCGACTTCACCCGCACTTAAAGATTTTCTTTTTTCATAGGTGAGCCTGTACACACCCACTTCGGAAACCGTAAATTGTTTACCGGTAGCCATCATCAGAATGTTGTCTCCGGCGGATACCATGCCGTCGAAAATCCGGACTCTTATTACAGTTCCAACATAATTATCAAAAACAGAATCGTATATAAGAGCTTTTAACGGCGCGTCAGAATTTGACTCCGGCGGCGGAATAATCTCAACAATCTTTTCAAGAAGTTCATCAATGTTGATTCCTTCCTTCGCGGATACGCATACCGCTTTATCCGGATCTAGTCCAAGAGATTTCTTTATACTGTCCTTTGTTCTATCGACATCTGCGGCCGGCATATCAATTTTGTTGATTACCGGAAGTATTTCGAGATTATTTTCGAGTGCGAGATACATGTTCGCGATAGTCTGCGCTTCTACACCCTGAGTGGCATCGACAACCAGCAACACTCCGTCACATGACGCTAGTGATCGTGAAACCTCGTATGTAAAATCCACATGCCCCGGAGTATCAATAAGATTTAATATATAACTCTCGCCGCTTTTGGAAATATAATCAAGAGTTATCGAATTGGATTTTATGGTGATTCCGCGTTCACGTTCAATATCCATAGTATCAAGCATC
>CAYLTM010000028.1:11494-27286 GCA_964386495.1 uncultured Leptospirales bacterium | reverse complement strand
TGTCTATGTCCTGCCAAAATTAAAATCATTGCGGAGACAAGCAAGCATTTTTTTATTATCATCACTGCATTTATTAAAATAATCTATTGACTTTTTTGCCATATTTTAATTATATTGCTATACTTCATTTAAACAATGGGAAAAAATATTATGTTTAAGAAATTTGTATTTTTATATATTATAATTATGGCGGTTGTTGTCGGACAAACACCCACGCAGGCTTATAAATTCGAGTTTGATACTGTTACAGATATTGTAAAAAAAGTTAGAGCGAAATTTAACGAGTTTGATTCTTATAGTGCTAACTTTACAGTAACGACCACGAAACAGGGAAAATCTTCTGTGCAAACCGGTTCGATAAAATCAAAAAAACCGAATTATTTATTCGTGCAGTTCACTAGCCCGTCTAATCAGAAAATAATTTCTGACGGAAAAATGATGTGGGTATATATACCTTCGATGAATGTTGTCGCGGAGCAGGATCTTAAAGAAGACAAGGGTACGGTTTTCACAAGCGGAACTAACGAAGGTCTAAAAAGACTTTTTTCAAAATATCATTACAAATTCGCTTCTAAGGAGCAGCCGGTTACTGAAGCCGACGGCAAGAAATATTATAAAATATTTTTACAGCAAAAGGAAAGCCGCAGCGGTTATAAAACCATGGTTCTTACCATCAATGAAGATTTCCTGATTACTAAGGCTGTCGGGGAAACATCATCTGGAAAAACGATAACGTTGGAATTTACCAACATCAATATCAATGAAAACTTTCAAAAAGGTCTATTTAAACTGGAAATCCCTTCAAACGCAAAAATCATAAAAAATCCTATGATATCAGAGGAGTAGCATGTTAGAATCTATTGGAGAAGCTCTAAGAACAGCGCGGGAATCCCGCAGAATGACGATACGTGAAATTAGTAAAGAAACTAATATGGCATCGAATTATATAGAAGCTCTTGAAAACGAAAATTTTGAAGTGTTTCCTGGAGAAACCTATGTTATAGGTTTTTTAAGAAGCTATGCGGAATATTTGAAACTGGATGCCGAGGAAATGATTCGTCTTTATAAAGGTTACAAAATCAGCGAAAGCGACACGCCTTTAGAAGAATTAACAAGGCCAACCAGAACTATGTTTAATTTTGATTTTCCCGGATTAACCGCGAATAACAAAAAGATGCTGCTTATCGCGGCTGGGGCATTGGCGGTTATTGTTATTGCTGTATTTTTCTTTAAATCAAAATCGGTAAATATTGATTTGTCAGGTGATGACTCTATTACCAAAATTAAAGATGATTATAATCAGGAAAAGTCCAATAAGGAATTTGAAAAGATTCAGAATCTGAAGTTTACCGGAAACAAAGGTTTTGTTCTTGTTTATAAAGATGAAGCTGTGCAGTTTCTTGTGGACGCGAAAGAGCTAATTTTTGTTTTACGCGAACTCTCGCCGACTACAGCTACTATTGAAATGCTTCCTGATAAAAAGAAGCACGTTCTTGAAGTAGATAAGCCTATCGATATAAAATTTCTAGACACCAGTAATCCTGTCGAAGTCACGCTGAAAGGTTCAACTGAGAATCGCGCGAAAATCATGGTGGCGTTAAAAGGTGTCGCTTCGGAACTTGACGGCGAGTCAGATAAACCTGTGCAGACTACTACGGAAATTTCTCCTGAAAAAACCGATACTACAAAAGTACAGGCGACCAGCGAGAAGAATCTCAAAATTGTTTTTGAAGCGGAATTTACCTCTAAAACTTATATAGAACTTTATCTGGACGGTCAGCAGAGAACCAGAGGCGTAGTATCGGCTGGCACAATTGAAAGATGGGAAGCAAACGAATATATACAGATAAAAATCGGAAATGCCGGCGGACTCAAAGCTAAGATAAACGGTAAGGATTATACGTTTGGTTTGCCCGGGCAGGTCGCTAATAAAGTAATCACCTGGAATAAAGATATTAATGATCCGAACATTTACCATATCGTTGTAAAAGATTGGTGATGTGCTTTACTCAGAAACTTTAACCTACAATATCATATCGTTAGGATGCTATAAGAACCAGTCCGACTCTGAATTTTTAAACGGCGCAATGGCGGCTGCCGGTTTTAAAAATTCAGACGACGCGGATTCGGCAGACATCATAATCATCAACACCTGCGGTTTTATAGAAGACGCAAAAAAAGAATCCATATCTGTAATATTTGACACACTGTCCATTAAAGAAGAAAATTCTGCCGCGATGGTCGTGGTTTTGGGATGCCTGACCCAAAGATATTTAACAAACATCGCGGATGAAATTCCCGAAATTGATTTTATCTATGGAATATTTGATGAAAAATTCATCCCTGAATTCTGCGGTAAATTTTCAATCCAGATTAATAATAAAGCGGCATATACCAAAGAACCGTTATTAAAAAATGTGCCGTATGAATATTTGAAAATTGCCGACGGCTGTTCAAATAATTGCAGCTATTGCGCGATTCCGATTATTCGCGGACAGTTAGTATGTTATCCGCCTAACGAAATCATCAAACTGGCAAATGAGGCGGCGGCGCGGAATGTGAAGGAGCTGATAATCATTGCTCAGGATATTGCTGCTTATAATTATGACGGAACAGACCTGAGTGATATTCTGAAAATGATTGAACTTGTTGATGGGCCGGAATGGATCAGACTGCTGTATTGTCATCCGGACAAAATTGACGACAGGCTGATTACTACCATTAAAGAAAGTAAAAAGATTCTTCACTATATTGATATTCCTTTTCAGCACATTTCCGAAAGGATTCTACGGTCGATGAATAGAAAAGGAAATTACGAAAAATATCTCGGACTGATACAAAAGCTTCGAAAAGAAATCCCTGACATATCTATTCGATCAACCTTCATGGTCGGTTATCCCGATGAAACCGTTGAGGAATTTGACGAGCTTTTAAAATTTATTGAAGAGGCTTCTTTGGATAAGGCGGGATGTTTTATGTATTCCGACGAGGAAGGTACTCCGATTTTTGGAAAGGGCAATATTGATAACGAGACAAAGGTTGACAGACATACCATGGTGATGCAGCTGCAGCAGGAAATTTCCGCGGAGCGGCTGAGTAATCTCGTCGGAAAATCTGTAAGAGTCCTAATAGAGTCTATGCCTGAAGAAGGTGTTTACCTTGGGCACTCTGAATATGACGCACCCGAAATTGACGGCATTTTCTGCTTGACTTCTAAACGTGATTGTATGAATAACATAGTAACTGTAAAAGTTATCGAAACGACAGAATATGATATGGCAGGCGAATTATGAATATTCCTAATTTAATATCAATGCTAAGAGTTTTTATGATACCTCTTTTTCTATATCTGATTCTTATGGATTCAAAAACCATGAAGATTCTTGGGCTTGTGGTATTTGCTCTGGCATCGCTGACAGATTTAATAGACGGATGGTCCGCGCGAAAATTGAAACAGGAGTCCGAATTCGGAAAATTCCTTGATCCCCTTGCGGACAAAATTCTTGTAGTGTCCGGTCTATGCAGTTTTCTGCTGCTCGACGCGCTTATTCCGATTTGGATGATTATCGTTATTATCGGCAGAGATGTTCTTATAACAGTTTTAAGATACTGCGCGATACAGAAAGGTTCGTCTCTTAGAACTTCGCATTTCGGAAAAGTTAAGACCGCTTTTCAGATGATATCTATAGTTTTGATAATAATGATCATTATTGTTAGAGGGTCAAAAATTTCACTGCCGGCGGATTTTGTATCCGACTCATACTTTTATTCAGCTCTACAGGTAGTGATGTCTGATAATCCGAAAAAATGGCTGATCGCCGGTCCATATTGGATTATGCTTTTTGTAACAATTGTTACCGCCTGGTCTGGTCTTAGATATCTCATGTTTAACTGGAAATTTTTACTTCCTCCATACAAAAATAAGGCGGTTGATGCAAAATGAAAAAACTCAAAAGATTTATTTACACAGGTTTTTACAGCGGTTATTTTCCATACGCTCCTGGAACAATGGGCACGCTTGTCGCGCTTTTCATTTACATCGGTTTGTATTTTTCATTCGGTTTTGACGTTAAGTATATTAATGCCGCTATAGTCGTTTTTGCGTTAATACCAGCGATTATTCTGGGAAATGAAGCGGAAAAACACTTCGGTAAAAAAGACCCTCAGGAAGTTGTTCTTGATGAAATGATCGGTTTTTGGATAGCGTTGTTTCTGCACGACTTTAATTTCATAACAGTCATCATAGCGTTTGTACTTTTCAGATTTGTAGACATCATTAAACCTTATCCAATCTACCGCTTACAGGATCTTAAAGGCGGCTTGGGAA
The DNA here is from genome assembly GCA_964386495.1 of uncultured Leptospirales bacterium. Classification (GTDB taxonomy): domain Bacteria; phylum Spirochaetota; class UBA4802; order UBA4802; family JAFGJZ01; genus CAYLTM01. The sequence goes on along the minus strand of CAYLTM010000028.1, from coordinate 22,959 downwards.
TTATGATTGATGATTACATCGGCGGTTTATACGTGAACGCCATTTTATGGATTATCATTTTGCAGGCAACTTTCACAGGTATTAAGATAATATAATCCATGGAAAGATCATATCTTTTCAATATAGAAAAGTATAAGTATATTAAAAGCTGCACAAAAGACAACTGTTGTATTTTGTGTTCTATCTCCGGCGGTGAATGCGGTGTCGAAAATCTTCTGCTTCACAAAACTGCGTTAACCGCCGTTACTGTAAACTTGTACCCCTATAATCCGGGACATCTCATGATATTTCCACTTCGGCATATTGAGCATTATACAGAATATTCAGTCGAAGAGGCTGCTGATATACATTATCTGACATCAAAAAGCATAGAATTTTTAGACAAAGAATTTAATCCCCTCGGATATAATGTGGGATACAACATTGGGCTTGAAAGCGGCGCCAGCATCAGACATATTCATCAGCACATTGTGCCGCGTTATAAAAATGAGCAGGGATTTATGGATATCCTTTCCGGCACGAGAATCATTGTTAACGATCCTCAGGAAGTTCATGGAAGGCTGAAGGATTATTTTCTTGGGATTAGTAAGTCCTGAAAAGCACACCGACTCTACCGGTCACGGAATAGTAATTGGTGGTAGTGTCGTCATCAGATTTTACCGCGTCCATAATGTAGTAATCACCAAGAGCAGAAATCGTAATGTCGACATATGACGATGTTTTTATGCGAAAATCCAAACCGGCAACGACCGCAAAGTTATTATTCTGTGTTTCAGATTTTATACTCCTCGATGATGATTTTCCGTTAGTTATAAGTGTTATGTCGGATACCGCGAAATGTGTGTAGTTGAATCCGATCGGCACGCCGACGGAAAACGCGTTGAACGGCATTGTGGGCATCAATAACACCGGAATCGTAAAACCTATCAGTTTAACAGATCCGTCAGCCTTTATAGCATTATCTATGGTAAAACTTATTTGAGGATTATGGTAGACTCCCAATAATCCACTTTGTATACCTATGTATGGATAGGACATTTTTTCGGCAATAAATCCGCCATTAAAAGTGTTTCCTGAGCTCCATTTGGATTTTCCATCCGGGCGCAAAAATCAGGTTCTTACCGAAGTGGGAAGGCTCAATACCTATCAGTCTCTCTTTTTCGTGGCCGGTTATCTCGATGATCCCGGAACATCATCAGCGGCTGCTGGAAAAACTAATATTGCCAGAAAGAGACAAGTCATTACATAAATAAGTTTCATTAGAACTATTCCTCTGGAGTCATTATGCAGTTTCCATTAAATGTTGACCCTTTTTCGATGTAAACCTCAGGAGAAATTATGTCGCCGTTTGTGCTGCTTTTTTTATACAGTTCAACAGTTTTTGACGCTTTGATTTTTCCGTTTAATTCTCCGTATACAGATACGACTCCAGCTTTAATTTCCGCACTGACTTTAGCTTCCTGACCGATTATTAGTTGTCCGTCAGACTCCACTTGTCCTTCAAAAGTTCCTTTAATTTTCAGGGAGTTCTTAAAGACGACTCTTCCCTTAAACTCAATATCATCACCAAATACGGTATTGATTTTATTCTCATCCTGGATTATCTCATTGACTGTTGACATAATAACCTCAAATATTTTCTAAACTATCTTATCAAGAGCAGAACATAAAAGTTTTTATTTTGTCAAATATTTATTATTAATTATTTTATTATTTTTGTTTAGTTGTGGTTTTATTTGTTTTTTTGTTTTATTGGGTTTTCCAAGTAATTATCCAAGTCATTATGGAATGTGAGTCTTTTCAAATACTTCATTAAGAAAACGCTTAATAGTCAAGTTTACATATGTTAGTTTCAAAGCTCTCAATCGTGGTCTATTATCGTAAGTTTTTTGCTCTGGCACCATTTTTTCTGTTGGTTTTCGCTTGACAAAACAATAATAATTTTAAAGTTTTATAATGTTCTTTAATATAGTAATAAATTAGGTGTTTATTTAACTTCGACATATTGAATATATAAAGATAAAAAGTTTATGTGGTTTAATTATAAAGGACAGAGTGTATCTGTTAAACGTTATTTAATAATTATTATAATGAGGTTTTTATGAGCAGCAGCAGCAGCAAACAAAGCTTTTCAAGCAAATTGAAGTACTCTTTTGACAATTTCATGTCGAAAGGCGGATTTTCGATTTTTTCCGCGTTGATGTTTCTTTTTATCGGAGCGATTGTCGTCATCGCTATCTTACGTTTTATTGTAAATTTGGTTGCTCCGCAAGAAAATATGGCAAATGTGTTTGATCAATGGTGGTTGTCATTTTTGCAGATTGCGGACGGTGGTGCTATAGGAGAGGATACCGACAGTAATATTCTTAATAGAGTGGTCGGCATAATAGCTCTTTTCCTTGGAATGGTATTATTTTCGAGCTTGGTTGCCTTTATTACCAGCCAATTCGAAGCGAAAATGGAAGAGCTTAAAAAAGGAAAAAGCGAAGTTATAGAAAAAGGTCATACTTTGATATTGGGATTCAGCGACAGAGTTCTTGAGATTATCAGAGAGCTGATTGTTGCTAACGAATCTGAGAAAGACGCATCAGTAGTCGTAATGGCTAATATGGACAAAACTGAAATGGATGATTTTTTTCGTGATCGTATTGAAAACAGAAAATCTACAAGAATTGTTACACGAACCGGTTCGACATCCAGCCTGCAGTTACTTCGGAGAGTTGCGGTCGATAAAGCTAAATCAATAATCATTCTAAACGATGTTCAGGAAGATGCTTCTACTGAAGACAAGGCACTTGCAGATGCGAGAGTTTTGAAAACTATAATGGCGGTCATCGCCTGCACTGGCGAAGAAGCTGTTCCTCCAATACTTGCCGACCTTCATCTAGAAGCTAATCGTCAGCTTGCAAAAAATATCGTTCCTGAAGCAATATCTATAATTGATGAGCAATCTATTTTGGCGAAACTTATGGTGCAGACCTCTCGTGTTACCGGTCTTGCACATGTTTACAATAATCTAGTAGGTTTCGAAGGCTGCGAGTTTTACTTTCATCAGCCATCTGAAGGATTTCCATCAATAAAATATTCTGATTTAATTTTCCATTATCCAAATTGTTCAGTGATAGGTATTCGTAAGGAAAATGGCACAGTTATTTTAAACCCTGCGGCATCTTCATTAGTTGATGCTAAAGATAATGCGATTCTTATAGCTGAAGATGACTCGATGATAAAATTTACTAAACAAAAAATGCAGTCAACCACGCCAAGCGGCAAACCAGCATCAGCTCAACCTAAAGTAATTGAGAATCAGCTGATTATCGGTTGGAGTCAGAAAGCCTCGATAATTGTTGATGAATACAGTAACTACCTGGTTGATGGATCTAAAATTGATGTAATCGTTCAAGACATTACTGATGACATGAAGGAATCTTTCGCTGAAGTTCAGGCGGCACATCCAAAAATCAAAATAACCCTTCGTAATGATGATATACACGATACTGAAGTTTTAGCCGCTCTTAAACCGGAACAATACGACAACGTTATAATTTTGACCGCCGACGGTGGAGAAGCTGAGCTAAGAGATTCTGAAACGATAGCGAAACTTCTTGAGTTCAGACATTATTTTAAAAAACACGCACCAAAAAATGTTAAGACTCAGTTGATTACTGAAGTCGCGGATTCGGAAAATATTGAGATTATTCAGGAAGCCGGCGTAAAGGACTTCTTAATCAGCAATCAGTTTGTTTCAAAGATTTACGCACAGATTTCTCAGGATCCTGAAACTCTCGAAATCTATGAGGATCTTTTCCGCGCTGAAGGCAGCGAGGTATATATTAAACCGGTAAATCTTTTCCTATCAAGTCTTTCTGCATCAATTAAATTTGGAGATCTTTGTGCCGCGGCAATTCAACGCAATGAAACTTGTTTTGGAGTTCGCTTAAAAAGTGAAGAGGAAGACGCTGATAAAAACTATGGAATTTACATTAATCCTGATAAGAGCAAAATGTTTACTCTTTCAGACAGTGATTGGTTGATTACCCTCGCTGAAGATGAATCATAGTTATTAGTAACACAAAAAAAGCCGCCTTAGGGCGGCTTTTTTATTTGGAAAAAAACTAACTGAGATTATTCTCTGCCATAGCTTGTTTGTATCCTTTATTGTCTTTGAAAAGTTCTTTTGTATAAGGATTGTGTTTAGCTTTAATAGATCTGTAGATAACATATACTGCCAGTGCGATATTTGCTACCAACGCGATAAAACTTAAACTAAAAAGCGCTTTTGGGTTAGCGGTCGTAACAATATCAAAGTATGGAGTCTTGGAATACGCAAATGTCAGTGAGAACATTCCCCACATTGCTAATGTTTGAGCACGATGCTGCAGCCACGCGCCTTTTTTAATAAAAATCGATGCCAAAGTCGCCGCTGTCAGGATAACAAATCCCGCGTAAAATGAACGGTTTGTTAGGCAATTATAGCAATATGCCATATTCCACAAATCATAAGCGAGTACCCAGAACCATAATTGATCCGCCCATATCATGTCTTCGCTTTTAGTTTTTGCGATTCGGATACCTAACCAGCCGGTTATTGTCAGAATGTTCAAAATCCCCGCGATGCCATTCATGATATTCCATGGACCGCCTACAATAGTAAGCCCGCCGTCAACGAACATTCCGCCTGGTGCCGCTAAACTTAAACTATAAACCTGAAAATCACGCATAACGGCTTCAAGAATATTTAAGCTTAATATAAATGTCGGAAACAACAACGCGATAGTGTTTGTCTGAAGTTTTTTCATGTATCGGATTGCCATAAAACCGATAACTCCCGCTAACGCGGAATAAGTCTTAACCCAGGCAAACCATGTGCCGGTAGCCGAACCTTCTTCAGCTCTCCACACGAAAATGGTCAGCAAAACTGGAAGCACAATGTAAAAACCGATTGAAGCGAATTTATTTCTGCGAGTAATTTCATTTATGAGTAGTAAAACACCCATTGTTAGTACTGCCGCTGCGACGTTCATCAGCGTATAATTGGTATAGAAAAACATAATACCCTCCATTAATTTTTTTAGCAGTTTTACAAAACAGGTTAGTTCTTTCAACAATTAAATAATTTCTTCATTGAGAATATTTACATTTTTTTGAAACATATAATTTATCGTAAATGGTGCCAGAGACCGTTATATAGAATAATTTTTTATTTCATGAATGTCATTTCAAATTCGGTAAATTTTCCAAGTTCACTACGACATTCAATATTTCCTTTAAGCGTCTGAGTAATAATATTAAATACAGAATACAATCCCAATCCGATTCTTCCCATACCCATATTTTTTTTTGTTGTGTAAAATGGTTCAAAAATTATTTTCAAATTATTTGCTGGTATACCTTTACCGTTATCCCTGTAAAGTATTCGCACTTTATTATCAATTGCTCTTATCTCTATTTTAATTATCCCGCCTTTTATATCTTCAAATCCATGTATGATAGAATTTATTACCAACTGATGAAATATTTCTAAAAACACATATTTGTAATTAGTGATATTTATTTTTTCAACAATATCAAACTCCACTTTGTGTTCATTCTTACTTAAATTGTCGGATAGAGAACTCATGATTGTTTGGATATGCTCGCCGATTTCAAATTTCTGAATTTCTTCTAGAAAAAAATCTGCCGATATGTGTTTAAAGTTATCAATTATGCAATTTAAACGATTAATATTCGTTTTCATAATTTCACAGGATTCTTTTGACTGCATCAAAAAATTTTTTAAGATTTCCGGATTGAATTTATTCTCGATATAAATTTCACTTGCGTTATCTAATAATTTCATTAAAAATGATGATGATGTTACGCATACGCCAAGAGGCGTGTTAATCTCATGTGCTACCCTTGCAAGCATTTCTCTATGCCATTCAAGTTTTCTTGAAATGATAAGCTGATCTTGTGCTATCTCCAAATTTTCCAGAGATTTTTCCAGAGATCCATTTTTCACTTTCAATTCATTCTGCAATTCAACTATTTTCGGATGTGTGCTAACGCTTGCTTCAACTTCTTCAAACTGAAATGGTTTTGAAATGTAATCTACGCCGCCAGCATTAAATGCTTTTACCTTATCTTCTATTTCATTTAACGCGCTAAGAAAAATAACTGGAATGTTTTTCAATTTTTCATTATCTTTAATAAGACGGCATACCTCATAACCATTTAGATCCGGCATAGTTATATCTAGGAGTATTAAATCGGGCTGGTTTTTGTCCGCCGCCTTTAGTGCTGACGTGCCGTTCGTGAAAGGTATCACTTTGTAGCCGGATTTGGTCAGCATGTCTTTCAGCAAATTAAGATTGTTTATAGTATCATCAATAGCCATGATAGTGTAGGATTTTTGATCAAGCATTTTTGCCACTCTTTAATTTTTTTATTTCCCAAATTATTTTATCATATTCATACTGCTTGAGGTAATCAAAAAGTTTTTCGGCAAACTTACTGCCTTTTAGAATTTTTTGATCGATTAACTCTTCAAGTATTTCAATGTCACCACATTCTGCTGCTTCTATGATTTTTTCCGCACTTTCATTGTCCAAATCAAAAGATTGTGTTATATCGATTTTTGATTCGTCGCTTGTTTTTTTGTATTCATATTCTATATTAAGATTTTTCCGAATCTCTTCGAATATCTCATTTTCTCTAAATGGTTTTCTTATAAAAGCGATTGCCCCCGCTTCAATTGCTTTTTCTTTTTCATCTTCAAAAGTACTCGCGGAAACAATAAAGACAGGTATATTTTTCAAAGTTTCATTTTCTTTAAGATAATGCAATACTGCATAACCGTTCATTCCGGGCATTCGCTGATCAAGCAGCATCAAATCAGGTATATTGTTTTCGAGAAGTTCAATTGCCTTGAATCCGCTTTCGACTGATGTAACCGAAAATCCGACATTATTTAATATCACACTTAGAACATCTCTATTATTTTTGTTATCATCAACAACCATAATTTTTGGATTACCAAATTCTTTTTTTATTCCGGTTACGAAAAGATTATCCTTTATTATATTATCCAATATCATTTTCTCTTCACCGGCTTCATATTTAAATAAAAATCTGAATGTACTGCCATGTCCTATTTTACTTGAATAGGTAATATCTCCCCCAAGCATTCTTGCGTATTCTCTTGAGATAGCCAGCCCCAAACCTGTTCCGCCATACTGGCTTCCAACTTGTGTTTGCTCAAAAGGGTTAAATAGACTTTTGCCATTTTCCAAATCTATACCTATTCCGCTATCCTTAACTTCTACCGAAATTTCGTTTTCCGCGATTACTTCAATTTTCACATGTACAAAACCTTTATCTGTAAATTTAAAAGAATTTCCAATTAAATTGATTATAATCTGTTTAATTTTTCCTCTGTCAGAAAATATGCAAAGCGGTAAAGAACCAATTATTTCAAAGGAATAATCGAGTCTTTTTTCATCCGCTCTATGCAGAAACAGAGATTCGATCTCATTAAACATTTTTTCCGATAAAAATTCTTCGTTTTTCAAGCTTATTTTACCAATTTCAATTTTTGTCATTTCAAGTATTTCATTTATGAGGTTAAGTAAATGTTCGCCGCTGTTTTGTATAATCGAAAGATATTCCTTCTGCTTTGTCGTAAGAGAGCTTTCTCTGTTTAATATCTGAGCGTAACCAATTACAGAGTTCATAGGTGTTCTAATTTCATGGCTCATGTTTGCCAAAAATACGCTTTTAGCTCTGTTTGCAGCTTCAGCTTCTTCTTTTGCATTCTGTAGTTTCTCATTTACCATCTCATAATCAAGAGTTCTATCTTTTACCTGTTTTTCCAAATCCGCTCTAAAATTATTTAATTCTTTAAGCATTTTTTGAAGTCCACACTCAAGACCTGAAATTTCTGTTAACAATATTTTATCAGAATTTTCAAATTCAACATTCTTTCCTTCACTGATGTCTATTGCTATTCTCTCCATTCTTCCGAGTGGTCTAAGAATATATCTATAAAGCATTGTATAAATAGTGACTATCAACATAATCGCGATGACAATCATATTACTTATAATAAACCAGAGTGCACGAAGCATTCTTTCTTTAAAAATTTTGTCAGTGCCGTAAACCGTTACTGAAGCGAGAGTATTATTATTGCTGGTATCAGACAAGTTAAATATTACGTTTTTATTTGAATAATATTTTGATTTGTTGATTAATTTTTGATTGGATTTTTTGACAATTATTTTTCCCTTTACTCGGTACGCACTGAAATAAACTGCATCACTCGTATTTAATTTAACAGTTATAGCAGAAATTTCATCAATTTTCATTCCATTATTAATATTCTCATAGATCCCGGTTTCATAAAAATTCCATATAGGATCTCTTAGCCCAAAAGAAAGTTGTTCCGCAATTAATTCAACCTTTACCTGAAGTTCTTCTTTTCTTCTATTTTCTTCAACCTGATATATATAGACAACACCTGTTGACAAAAATATTGTAACAATAATAATCAACGATAGAGAAATAAAAACCCAAGAATATACTTTCAACTTCAACTAAATTCTCTTTTTGTTATTAATAATTAATGAGAAAATATTCAGACTGGTATTAATTATATCCTGAATAATATAATCACTATCGAAGAAGATATAATATTTAATCAATCAATAAATAAAATAGATAATAATTTTTGCTGATACTGATTATTTCGTATGGAAAATTTCGGTTTTTTGCTTATTTACCAACAAACCAGGTCGCCTGGCTGTTTTCACTTTTATAATGAGCTATATTTCCCTCATCCAAAAGTTTCCATTCACTGTTTTCATATTCCGCAACGGTGATGCTTCCAGGTTTGATTTTTTCACCAGACCAGAAATCTGCAATGTTTTTATTTGCAATCCAGGCTGACGCAGCTTTTATAAACAAGGCGTGTGATACAGCAGCCACAGTTTGATTATTATGATTTGCTTCCATAAGTTTAAGAAATTGTCCCGAACGTGATATTATATCCAATAGGGATTCTCCGTCTTTCCTTGAATCAAGTTCCGGACTTTGCCAGAAAGCTCTATACGATTCGGGATCTTCAACACTAACATCTTCAATTTTTCTGCCTTCCCACGATCCAAGATTAATTTCCCTGAGCAGACTGTTTTTCTCTATACATAGGTTGTCGCTGCTGAAAATTCGTTTAAATATTTCCGCACTTTGTAAAGCCCGCTCAAGATCGCTCGTATAAAGTTTTTCAAATTTGATATTTTTCAAAGCATCGGCAGCCCATTTCATTTGTTCAATGCCGAAATCAGTAAGGTTAGAATTTTTATGCCCCTGCATTCGTCGTTCAATATTCCATATTGTTTCGCCATGTCGTATAAAATATATTGTACACATTTGATGATCCTTATTTCTATGATAGAACCTTGTACTACAGAATCTTTCCTGGATTAAGGATACCATCCGGGTCAAAAGCCTTTTTGATCCGCTTCATAAGTTTAAGCTCTTTATTGCTGAACACCATTCCCATATAATCTTTTCGTATGGAACCTATGCCGTGTTCACCGGATATTGTACCGCCGAGTTCAATGGCGGACGAATAAATATTTTCCTTAATGACAGGAATAGCCTTCAGCCACTTTTTATCAGATAGATCTTTTTTCAGAATATTAATATGCACATTGCCGTCACCGGCGTGGCCGAAAAATATCACTTCAAGGTTCATAGCGGACATATCCGCCTTCACCTTTTTTATAAACGCCGGAATGTTCGAACGCGGCACAACGCAGTCTTCCGCCAGAAAAACCGGGCTGTATTCCGCAAGTGCAGAGCGGATGCCTTTTCGTGCCGACCAGATAATTTCCTGCTGAACCGCGTTATCCGCAATGAGAATATTATTTATATGAAGACCGCTCGCGGACTTAACAGCTTCGACAGATCTATCGACATCATCCGTAGAGCTGCCGTCGAGCCTTACAAGCAGGTAGGCTCTACCATCAGGAATAGGAAGCTTAACAGAATTTGCGGTAAGTTTTATCGCGGATTCATCCATGAACTCCAGCGTCGCGGGGATTATCCTCGCTTTAGTTATTTCAAAAACGGTATCGACCGCGTCATCAATCGTCGCGAAAGACAACAGCATGTCCGTACTAAACTTCGGTTTCGGGACAAGGCGAAGTATAGCCTTCGTAACCACGCAAAGAGTTCCCTCACTGCCGGTAATAATCCCCGCCAAATTATATCCTGTCGCGTTTTTAACGAATTTCCCGCCGACATTCATTATATCTCCGTCGGCAGTTACAAACTCCATGCCGAGTATGTAGTCTTTTGTTGTGCCGTATTTAACAGCGGATGGTCCGCCCGCGCTCTCGGCAATGTTGCCGCCTATGGAACACTTGTCGGCGGACGCGGGATCAGGCGGACAGAATCACCCCGCCTTTAACCGGTACAGCGCCGCCGGTAACGCCGCTGCCTAAACCGCGCGTGACGACCGGACATTTGTGTTTCGTGCAAATTTTTAAAACAGCCGAAACATCCTCGGCGGATTCGGCGAACACTACCACGTCGGCTCTGGCGCTGACGTTTTTCGTTTCGTCACGGCTATACTCGCTGACAACCTCTTTATCGAAAACAACTTTTATATTGCCGAGCTTTCTGGAAAGCTCTCTTATGACCGCGATTTTATTTTTCATTATTGTTTTTCCACATTTAAGTTTTTTATTTTCCAGTTGAAAATTAATTTCACGGTGATAAGAATATCATAATTTCGCAACATATTTATTTGGGGCTTTTATATAAGGGTAGTCCCAAAAACTATTTATTGGAGCTACCCTTGTGGGCGGATTGTTTGATAAGGGAACCTCGAATAATTAAGCGAACGCCTATTCTCGGTTACCCTTGTTGGCCTAAATTTCGGATAAAATAGATTTTTTCAATTGGTTTCAATAAGAAAAAATCAATTTTTAGGGGTGCCAATAAAACAAGTATTTTTAAATTTAAATTAATGAAAATACTGGTTTTTAGAACCGCCCTTAAGAGAATATCAGGCGAAACCTTTTCTATCGATGTTAAAAAATGAAAGACGAATGGATAAGCGAATATAAAGAAGAAATTCAAACATTATTTTAATATGCCATCACATGGGGAATATTGATAGTATTCTGTTTTCCTTTTTAAATTATATGACTTATTGATATTAATCATCTTATTTTTAATGCTTAGATCAATATTCATTCCGTTTTGATCTATACATTCTTCATCTAAACAAATTATATCATATTTTATTATTTGTTTATTGTTATCCATTATACTAACATCAATACTATTAACATAAATATTCTCACTTGATATGTTGTAAATAGAAATGCCGAAGGAATATTGTCCCTTAACTAGGTTAATAGCCTTCTTTTCTTCTTCAAAATAATTATTTGGAAAAAATAAATGCATTGAAAAATCAGCAC
>CAYLTM010000028.1:8105-11484 GCA_964386495.1 uncultured Leptospirales bacterium | reverse complement strand
TTTGATATCATTAATCCTAAATTCTTCGTAATTAATTGTATAAGTATTAATTAAACTGTCGTTTATATAATAACTAAAATATGCTTCAGGTTTAGAACAAACAATAGAAGTAAATATTATAATAAGAAATATTGCTAATGATTTCATCATATATTACTCCATAAAAATATGTTTTAAAGGATCGTTTAAAACATCATATTTATCAAAATGAATTCTTGCTCTCTTCTTGTCATTTGCATAGTTTATATGAAACCTTCCATATCTTATTTCTGGGGCATACTTACTATAACCAGATAATCCTGTTTCTGGGTATGTCGCTAAAATATCAAGTCTTCTACTTTTACCATTACCTATACCCTTAAGTCCATTCGGATTTAGCACTTTCTTTACAACCTTGGCGGCATCAACAGACTTATTGTTAAAAATGTATCGAAGCCCCGGTTGCCGAGCGGTGCACATCACCCAACTATAGAGTAAATTCTCATTTTAGATGAAAAAGCTATTTTTTTCTAAGCTCTTTAATCTCTTCACAGGTAAGCCCTGTTTTTTCAGAAATGGTTTTGTCATCGAGTATGTCCAATAATTTTCTTGCAATTTCTTTTCGTTCTTCAGCTTTTCCTTTAATCATTCCTTGTACTTCGCCCTCGAACCGAGCGGTTTCAAACACTGATTTTTGATAACTCAAATTTTCGAGATAATTGTCGTAGATAGCTCTTTCTTTATCATTCATTTTCAACACGGATAGCTTATCCCGAGCCTTATCAATACTCTTAGCTTTAAACTCATCTTTAACAGCACCGTTTTTTAAAAAATATACCCATTCGTCGAGAGTGTTTTTCACTTCGTCATTAAAAGAACCTATGCGAATCAAATAGTTCTGAGGAAAGATATCCTCTATATTTTCTGTGTGAAATATTTCCTTTTGGGCATCATTCAATTTCAATATATCATGATTATTTATTCCGACAAAATTTGTAGAGCCCTTATATAGATAATCACTGCCACTACCAATATCAAAATATACGATGTGTACCGTAATTACTTTTTTCAATTGTCCATAATTCTGGCTCTTTTTAAAGTATCCGGTTATGAGCTTTGCTCCACCGTAAGCTATGCGGTGAAAATAATCGAGTTCACGATCATACTGTACTTCGATCAATATCAGAGCTTTGTCGGCATCTCTAGCAAGAATATCCACTCTGTTGAATTTATCCTCTTTATATTCCTGATTAGACTCGCTTTCAAGAATCTCCAGAATGGTAATATCCGTATATAGCAGTTCGCTCAAAAATCCTTCAAGAATATCAAAATTCTCTTTATCTCGAAGAATATTTTTAATCGCCCAATCAAATGTTATTAGTTCACGATCCATGATATTTTCTCCAAAAAAGTATCTGATGCAACCGAAAGAATAGTTATATTGCAAATATAATAGAAACAAAGCAAATAGGAACAATAAGTCAATAATTTTATTTTGCGATACAATGGAATTGTTGATGATTGAAGGGCTGGAGTGTTTGTGTTTTTGTTTGTGTGGAAGTGACCCCAACAAGGAGAGAGTTTCAACCGCTCGCCTCGCTCGATGAACGAAGATGGACGCGGATAAGACAGATAAACTGGGTGAGGAGGAAGAAATGCAAGGATAGAAAATCCCCCGCCTCCGGAGCGCCCCTTTAACAAGCCCAATTGGGGGACTTGAAAATATCAGATCTAATCTAATCTTGCAATATTTTGTAAATTATTCGGGAAAATTACAATAAATTTTTTTTATAAAAGTCTTAAGCCCCCTTCGGGGGTTTGGGGGCGTGTTAAATAAATTGAACATTTTGAAACATTTTGGCGGGACATACTTGTCTCGCGATGACATTACTGCTCATTTGCAATAATGTCATCAATAATTCTTGACAATAATGCAGCATTCCTGTAAATGAGTCAAATAGCAGGAGTCTTAATCTTTCATTTATTACAAATTGCAGGATTTCAATTCCTGTAATTATGCCTAATTGCAGGAATTGAAATGTTTGAACGAATTGTAAATATTGAAAAACACATTAAGCCGAATAAGGTTCTGGTATTATATGGTGCCAGACAAGTGGGGAAAACCACCCTAATACAGGATTATTTAACAAAAAATAAAAATAGTCTATATAAAACCGGTGATGATATAGGTTTTTCCAATGATTTTTCTAAATGCAGCTTGAATCTGATGAAAACCATGATTCATGAAAATTCACTGCTTGTAATAGACGAAGCTCAAAGAATAGAAAATATTGGTCGGGCGTTAAAACTGGTTGTTGATAATATTTCCGGAGTAAAAATCATAGCAACTGGGTCATCATCGTTTGATCTTGCAAATCACACCGGAGAATCTTTAACCGGCAGAAAAACAGTCTGCACATTGTACCCCTTTTCGTTACAGGAAATAATCATAAATAATATGACGCTTTATGACCTGAAAGAAAGCCTCGAAAATTACATGATTTTCGGACTATACCCTGAGGTATATTTGCTGGAAACTATCAGCGATAAGAAAGATAAAGTTTGTGAATTAGCAAATTCTTATCTGTTAAAAGATATTCTGTCTTTTGACACAGTAAAAAACTCAAGAGTATTATTGGATTTATTAAAACTGATCGCTTTTCAAATTGGCAGTGAAGTCTCTACAACTGAACTTGCAGCGACTTTAAAAATAGATAACAAAACTGTTTCCCGGTATCTTGATTTACTGGAAAAATCATTTATACTATTCCGGTTAAACGGATTTTCAAGGAATTTACGAAAAGAAGTCAGTAAAATGAGCAAATACTACTTCTACGATTTAGGAATCAGAAACGCTGTCATATCAAATTTTAACGATTTTTCCACAAGAAATGATACCGGGCAGTTATGGGAAAATTTTATGATTGTTGAACGGTTAAAAAAAAATTCCTATTTGAAAAAACCTGTCAATTATTACTTCTGGAGAACATACGAACAGCATGAAATTGACTTGATAGAAGAATGTGACGGGATGCTTAATGGTTATGAATTTAAGTATTCGCAGAGAAAAATAAAACCGCCTGCGGATTGGCTAAAAACTTATGATAATGCGACCTACACAATAATCGACAGGGATAATTTTGATGGTTTCGCATTGTAGAATGATAAACAAGAGAGACACATTATTCACATGTCCCAAAAATAGTCCTTGTTGGTTAATTCGGAAATATCCTCGTTTTGTTTGCTGCTGACATTGGATGATGTTCTAATATCTTTATTAATTTCGTAATAATAATTAATTTCCTCTTCGATATCGCGGGTTTCGTCTTCCCAGTACTGATCTGTTCCGAAATGGGGAAAAATATTTTTAAACGATGGGTCTTCCCAGCGTCTGGCGATC
>CAYLTM010000028.1:7593-8095 GCA_964386495.1 uncultured Leptospirales bacterium | reverse complement strand
ATATAACGCAACGCACGAAGGGGCTCTATCAGACGCAGCCAACTATCCTTGAAGGGTCTGAACTCGCGATAAGCGGACAGCAGAATATCCCTTCGGCGGTAACCGTCCGTGTCACGCGCGGGAAACATCATCCAGATGTCCTGAACAGCCGGCCCGGAAAGAAAGTCGTCGAAGTCAACGATTGCCCAACCATCGGGACTATTCAAAAGATTTCCAAGGTGGCAATCTCCATGAATTCTATGGAAAGGAATATCTGTAATAAGTGAATCGTAAATCGAAGCTGCATCATTCACAGCTTTCGTGTATCGGCTAATTAGGTTTTTCGGTAAAAATTTTTTGTCGGAAAGATATTTCAGATTCGCGATTCCATATTGTTCGGAGGTCAATGTTAACCGCGATTCCGATTTTTTCGAGTCACCGATATTATGTATCCGCGCGATCAGCCTGCCTAATACCGGCAAGGTTTCGTCCGAAAGCTCGTCCGGTATGCGGCCGCCGGTTC
>CAYLTM010000028.1:6417-7583 GCA_964386495.1 uncultured Leptospirales bacterium | reverse complement strand
TACCGCAAATAAAATCCCATCGATAATGTGCAGGGATTTTCCGTTGATTATCTGCGGCGCACAGACAGGTATTTCTTCGTTTTGAAGTTCGTACAAAAAAGCATGCTCTTCGAGTATTTGCTGTTGTGCCCACCTGCCGGGTCTGTAGAATTTTGTAATTATATGGGAATCATCATCGAGTTTGATGTCATAAACGCGATTTTCGTAACTGTTCAATGCCATGCAATGCCCCGTCGGCGAATAACCAATTTTTTCAACAGCGGTCATTACCAGATCCGGCGTAAGCGTGTAAAAATTTTGCCTCAGAGTGTTCCTTATATTTTGTATTTTGCCAGAGTTGTGTTTTTCAAGCAAAATGATGATTATATCTTTAGCAGATTATTCAATGTGTAGTCAATAAGAAAATAAATGGTCTTTGGCACCATTTATTCAAATGTGTACATATTGTGGATTTGTTAACAAAGAACGTTCTCTGGCACCTTAAAAATCAAAAAAATATTGGTCAGACCAATTTTTTAGTTGACTTTTAACAATAAGTAGTTAAACTATTGAATAATAAATGAGCATTGAAGGCAAAAATATCCCAAAAGGAAAAATTATGAGATCCCCAAAAACATCTAACATTGAAACAGTCCTCTCCATAGACTTCGGCACGCAAAGCGTCAGGGGGATTATATTCGATCAGAACGGCAACATGCTTGCCAAAGAAAAGATTGAATACAATCCGTATTTTTCAAAAAAACCTGGTTGGGCAGAACAGGATCCGGAAGTCTATTGGAAAAACATGTGTCTGGCTACAAAAAAATTGAAATCATCATGTAAAGAATATTGGAAAGACATACGCGCGGTAGTGATCACTTCACTGCGGGATACATCTATATGTCTCGATTCATCGGGAAAAGTTCTTCGACCGGCGATTGTCTGGCTCGACCAACGAAATGCTGCAGGTTCTCCGAAAATCCCCGCGAAAGTTAGACCTTTTGTAAAACTCATCGGTATGTCCCGCGCGATGGATATTCTATTTAAAAGAAGTTTTTCAAACTGGATTATAGAAAATGAACCAGAGATATGGGCAAAAACTGACAAGTATGTCCAGCTTTCGGGGTTTATTAATTATCCCTTTACCGGCGAAATGGCGGATTCAGTCGCGTCGCAAATTGGTCATA
>CAYLTM010000028.1:0-6407 GCA_964386495.1 uncultured Leptospirales bacterium | reverse complement strand
ATCTTTCTTTGAAGCCTCGGTGTGGACGGTTACGATAATCAGCAAAGGTGCATCCCTATCCCTTTTGACTTTAGAAAGAGAAAGTGGATGTCACCGAAAAATTTTAAAACCTGTCTTTTCAATATTGATCAGTCCAAACTTTCACGACTTGTGGCGCCGGGTTCTGAAATTGGAAGAATCACGAAAAAAGCTTCCAGTGAAACTGGTCTTCATGAAGGGATTCCCGTGCTCGCCGGCGGCTCAGATAAAGGCTGCGAAACTCTCGGTGTCGGCTGCATGGATGAAACGGTCGCGAGCCTGAGTTTCGGAACAACCGCCACGATTCAGACTACTTCTAAAAAGTATTATGAGCCTATCAGGTTTCTGCCGCCATATCCGGCAGTCATCCCCGGATGCTATAATCCGGAAATCGAAATTTTCCGGGGTTACTGGCTGATAAGCTGGTTCAAACGCGAGTTTTCCAAAAAGGAACTTGTTGAAGCTACACAAAAGAAAATCGCTCCGGAAGAACTGCTGAACAAACGTCTTTCCGAAGTTCCTCCGGGCTGTCATGGGTTATTATTGCAGCCGCTTTGGTCGCCGGATATATTAAATCCAAACGCGAAAGGCTCGGTTATCGGATTCGGCGATGTTCACACACATTCTCATTTGTACCGTGCCATCATAGAAGGTATAAATTTCAGTCTTATCGAGGGTCTTGAAAAAATAGAAAAGAAGTCTGGTATTCATGTTGATTCTTTAGCTGTTTCAGGCGGCGGTTCCCAGAGCGATGAGATATGCCAGATTACTTCCGATATGTTTAATCGGCCTGTGAAGAAACCCGCGACCTACGAAACTTCCGCGCTTGGCGCGGCAATTATCGGCTTTGTCGGATCAGGCTATTACCCGACCTTCGAGGACGCTATAAAAAATATGTGTCACTACAGCAAAATATTTTCGCCAAGACCGGAAATCGCGGCAATCTATAAAAATTTATACCATAAGGTGTATGTGAATATTTTTCCGAAACTTAAACCATTATACGATGAGATTCAGAAGATTACTAACTACCCGGAGATATGAGGATGAACTGAAGAAGCCCCCTAAATCCCCCTAAAGGGGGACTTGAAGAGAAGAGGATAATTTTCTTACTCCCCTTTAGGGGTCGGGGCTTCTTAAATTCTAGGGGCTGGGAGCTAGCATAGAAATTATTATTTTATGGAGGATATATGAGTAAGAAAGGTTTTTATCCTGAATGGATTGAAGAAGCGCCGCCTAAGGATTCATACAGGTCAATTTTTAAATGGGGCAGTCCGACAGCGTTTAAGCATCCAAACCGGCGGTTATATGCGGCAATGAAGGATATTTTTAAGATGAATGATGCGGACTTTCAAAAACCGCAGAAAACCGCTTACGAAAAAGTTGTACTAAAAGACAAACCTATCTCGTTGAAAGAGCATCAGCTTAATAAACTTAAAGAACTTGCCGGTCAGGAAAATGTTAAAAGTGATGATTACTCCCGTCTATATTATTCCACCGGTAAAACTTTTGAAGAAGCCATGGAAATCCGCGACGGTATTATTCGTGAAGTTTGCGATGTTGCAGTCCATCCGCGAAACAAAAATGATGTGAAGGAAATTGTAAAATTCTGCAACGATGAAAAAATCCCAATCTATGTTTTCGCGGCTGGATCATCGGTGAATTTCGGTGTACGTCCTGAAAGAGGCGGAATCTCCCTTGTAGTAAAAACTCACATGAATAAAATTCTAGAAGTGAACGATACCGATCAGACTTGTACCGTAGAACCGGGTATGTTCGGACCAGCCTATGAAGATGCGTTGAATGATTCCAAAAAACTTTATAGAACCAAACACAATTATACCTGCGGCCATTTTCCTCAGTCCTTCGAATTTTCGACAGTCGGCGGCTGGGTGGTTACACTTGGTTCAGGGCAGCAGTCAACTTATTACGGCGATGCTTATGATATTGTTTTCGCCGCCGAATATGTCACACCTGCCGGAACTTTCTATACTGAGGAATTTCCTGCATGCGCGAATGGTCCGAGAGTTAACGACATCATGAAGGGCAGCGAGGGCAGTTTCGGAATACTTGTCGAAGCAAAAATGAAAATCTTCAGATACATGCCCAAAAACAGAAAAAGGTTCGGATATGTATTTAAATCTTTCGAGGACGCTGTTAATGCCGGTCGTGAGATCGTTCAGGGAGAATTCGGCAAACCGTCAGTACTGCGCGTGTCCGACCAGGAAGAGACGGATATCGGTTTAAAACTGTACGGAGTCGAAGGCACTATAATCGACACTATAATGAAGCTGTTCGGTTACAAGCCGGGCAACCGCTCGCTCGTACTTGGTATGACAGAAGGTGAAATCGGCTATTCCAAAAATGTTCTTAAAAATGTTAAACGGATCGCGAAAAAAAACGGCGGACTTTCCATTACCGGATATGCCGCGCAGAAATGGTACCACGGCCGTTACACAGATCCTTATCTTCGTGAAGATCTTTCAGACTTCGGTATTATAACCGACACGCTTGAAACCGGCGTCCGGTGGAGTAATCTTCATCAGGTTCACCAGCAGGTTCGCGAATTCGCGAAAAGCAGACCGAATACAATCTGCATGACACACGCTTCGCATTTTTATCCGCAGGGAACAAATCTGTACTTCATATACATTATGAAGGAGGACAACATCGAGGCTTACAAAGAATATCAGTCGCGGATTATCGATGAGATTTACAAGAGCGGCGGATCGCTAAGCCATCACCATGGGGTCGGAAAGATGATCGCTCCCTGGATGGAACATTTCCACGGCAAGGTCAAAATCGGTATATTCCGCGCGATAAAGAAGTACCTCGATCCTAACAACATTATGAATCCCGGCGCGCAGATGGGTCTTGACGATTCAAGAGACAATGACTCTTCTTATAGATTCAAAAAGCGGGGTGTTAAATGAGCTGGAATTCAAAAAACAGAAACTCTGATATTGAAAAATCTAAGTCTGCAGAATTTGACCTCATAATTATCGGCGGGGGGATTACCGGCGCCGGCATCGCCAGAGACATAACTTTTTGCCTAGTCGATAAAAATGATTTCGCGTTCGGAACATCATCGCGGTCGTCAAAACTATTTCACGGCGGGATGAGATATCTTTCACAGGCGGAGTTCGGTCTTGTCCGTGAGTCCACTACTGAAAGAAACTGGTTAATGAAACACCTGCCTAATCTTGTCCGGCCTCTCGGATTCATGTACTGCTCATATGAAAAAGGTAAGGATAAACCTTTTACTATAATATTTGCTGTAAAAATGTATGATATGCTGTCTAACTGGTTCAGCCCTTTTAAAAATTTCCGTAAAGCTAAAATTTTTAAAGCGGACTTTATTGAGGAGTTCGAACCGAATATCGCGCTTGAAGTCCCTGAGCTTGGCAAAATGAAAATGGCAGGATTCTATTATGATACCAACTGTGATGACTCCCGTGTCACGCTGGAAATCATTAAAGAGAGTCTTGTGATGTCCAGCGGAAAAAGCATAGCTATGAACTATGTGCGGGCGGAAAGTTTTATTAAGGATTCGACCGGTAAAGCGAAAGGAATCACCGCGAAAGATATTCTGTCCGGTAATACCTTTGAGATATCGGGCAAGGCTGTTGTCTCGGCAGTCGGCATTTGGACAGATGAAATGCTTGAAAAGGCAGGTTTTACTGAGAGTAAAATTTATCCGACAAAGGGTGTGCACCTCATCGTGCCGAATGAGAGGCTCGGCAACAGAAACGCTTTCGGCATTCGTTCACTCGACGACGGACGTTTCTATTTTATTCTGCGGCGCGGAAAGGTGTCAGTCATTGGTACCACCGACACTGCCTATTACCCGGAATCAAAAAATCTCGATGAACCCTGGTGCAAAAAAGAGGACGCGGATTATCTGCTGCGGACGGTCAACAAGCTGTTTCCGCACGCCATGCTTACTTATAAGGATATCATTGGTACATACGCGGGGATTCGCCCGCTGATAAAACAGTCCGGCGCTAAAAAGGAATCCGATGTTTCGCGTACCCACGAAATTTTCGAAACCAAAGATGGTGTTGTCGCTATCGGCGGCGGTAAGTCCACTACTCATAGACGAATGGCGGAAGACCTGCTGTTTTTTATGGTGAAGCGCGGTTATCTTCCTTCTTTCAAGAAGAGCGAATACCAGGCGAAAAGTTTTTCCAAAAAACCTTTTCTTGTCGGCATGACCCGGATAGATTTTGATATGGTTGTTAAAGAGAAAGGTCTTGCATCGGTATCGTATCCTGACCAGCTCGAATATCTGCACCAGCAGTTCGGCAAACAGGGAATCACCATTCTTGAACAAATAAAAAATAATCCCAAATCCGGCGAAGAGTTAATTTCAGGATATCCGCATTGCGCGGCTGAAATTGATTTTATTCTCGAAAACGAAAACGCGCCGAACCTTGTAGATGTTCTTTGCAGACGTACCGAAGCGCAATGGATGGTCTGGCACTTTCGACAAAAAGAGCTCGCGGAAAAAGTCGCGGATATTATGGCTGATTACTACGACTGGAGCGCCGAACAGAAAAATAAACAGATTGCTGATTACCTTGAGTACGTCAGAAAAACTGTCGAGTTTTTGCTGTAGGGAATTGTGTGGATTGACCTCATCGTGTGCCATGCCTGTGCGTGCGTACAAGTAAAGTCATGACGCAGATTCTCCCGAACGCAAAAGAAAAAAGGATTATTGACAAACGAATAAAAATTTATATAATGAGGTAATGTGACTATGGGCACAAGAGCAAAAATAGAAATGATTAATGATCAAAAAAAAGTATTATGTATGTATTTAAATATGGACGGACATATTGAAAACTGGAGTACCGAATTGACCAATATTTTAGAAAAATATTCTAAAGAGGATATTATTACCCTTCGTAAATTTGATGATTTGCTTGAATTTTTCACTATGTATAATCCGGATAATATGATCGAAGCAAAATATTTAGACTATTATTGTAAAATAGATATTTCAAATGATGAGTTTAATATTGAAATGACTGAATACAACAAAATAACATACAATGGTGATCTTGCTGGTTTTAAAAACAAATTTGTCAGTTAACAATTGTTATCAAAATATCAGGAAGTTGACAGGAAAGGATTCAAAGGTTTCAGGGATGTTATTAGTAAGACCAAGAAAAAGTTTATTTCGTATGTTTTTTTTCATACGAGTTTATAAAGTTGCTCTAAAAAAAAGCTTCTCTGCCCTCGATCCTCTGCTACGCACCCTTGACATCCATTATGTCGGGCGATGACTCGCAGGCTCCGTGAGGAGAAATCCTTCCTCACAATCGAAGATTTCTCCCTGCTGTTCAAATGACAGATGTATTTCAGTCAAAATGGCAATACTCCATAAATTGTCATTTCGGTTTTGTAGCATCAACTCATGCAAATACCGGAATCTACTCCTCCAAAGAGTAGATTCCGATATTTCGCTATCGCTTCAGCCGGAATGACAGAAAAACTTCGCTGTTTCCAAGACATCCTTCTCTACAACGACCATTCGCCGCTTCGGCTTACCGCCTTCGGTTGCTAAAGGTCTGTGATCAACCTGCTGAAATTCTGCAGAACTCAGGGGCGGACAACCCGGAAACCGATAGTGCTGCTCTGAAGATCCGGATAGTAGTTTAGCCGATAGGCGACCGCCACGAAGTCCGCAATGTTGACGTAGCTGCCGTTGGGTACCACGCGGTCCGTGCCCGAAGCCGCACCCCTGTAGTCTGTTTGGGCTCCTACGGGATACATTCCGTACCAATCCCAACACCATTCCCATACATTACCACTCATATCATAAAGTCCAAACTCGTTAGGCAACTTTACACCTGCTGGATGTGTCTTATTGCTACTGTTACTGTCATACCATGCATAATCACCTATCGCATTGCTTCCAGTGCTTCCCGCAAAAGCCTTCAGATAACCATTTGTTCCGCCTGATGCTCCCATAGCTGCCCACATCCATTCCATTTCTGTCGGCAACCGATATCCGTTAGCACTCCAGTTGCATGTGGCGGCGTTCCATGTGGAATTAGAAGTTGTTGGTATGCTTGCATACGCAAGGGATGTCCACGCCGCATCATTCGCAAATCCCGAGACATTGTACACACGAGTAAATCCTTCCGCTATGCTCAGCTTGTTGCAAAAAGCTATTGCATGATACCAGTTGACTTTCTGTACCGGATCAGTTGTTCCGCTGGAATAAGTTGTATTGCTTGGATCATTACCCATAATAGCAACAAACTGCGCTCTGGTTATCTCTTTCGCGCTCATGCGGAATGCTGTAACAGTACTGGTGTTGGTTGATGTTGAATCCCTCTGGAAGGTACCACCGGTAACTGAGACCATTGTTAGGGACACCG
>CAYLTM010000027.1:29116-31875 GCA_964386495.1 uncultured Leptospirales bacterium | reverse complement strand
GAATAATTCTCCCAAAATGCGGATTGCTTGAATACCCGAAATAAAAGTCACACCCCCCAGTATTTTTGTAAATCTCGATATTAATTCGTTGACATTCTAAATGGTCTATAATTAACTTTTCCTGATCAGGTTGTTCATCATTATGCGGCAATCTGTAAATTATTAAACGATATGGGGAAACGTTATGGGGATTACAGATTACTATAAAAACGGTTTGACAATGTCATTTGAAATATTTCCGCCTAAAACAAAAGAGGGTGAAGATAAATTATTTGACGAGTTGAATATTCTTGCCACATATAATCCGGCGTTTATTTCTGTTACCTACGGTGCTGGCGGTTCGACCAGGGATAAAACATTAGATCTTGCCGAAAAAATCCGTGATAAATATGTAATCGACCCTCTTATCCATTTTACATGTGTCGGTGCGAATCGTGAAGAGATACGCGAATACATAGACAAAGTAAGCTCAATGAATTTTAAAAATATTCTCGCACTTCGGGGAGATCCTCCAAAAGGTGAGGCTAATTTTGTTCCGGCAAAAAACGGCTTCAATTATGTTAATGAGCTTATAGAATTCATAAAATCTATAGATGATTTCAGTATAGCTGTTGCCGGTTATCCAGAGAAACATCCAGAAGCATCATCTCTTGATGAAGATATTGATAATCTAAAAAAGAAAATTGACGCAGGCGGTGAAATTATTTTCACACAGCTCTTTTTCGATAACAATGCTTTTTTAAGATATGTGGAAAAAGCCCGCAGTAAAAACATTGTAGTACCGATAGTCCCCGGAATAATGCCGGTTACCAGCGAAAGTCAGATTAAAAGATTTACAGAGATGTGCGGTGCGGCTATTCCAAAAAAACTTTCTGAAAAACTGGAAAAATGTAATAACGAAACAGATGTCTGTAAAATAGGAATTGAATACAGCATAGAGCAATGTAATGAACTTTTAAAAAATGATATACCGGGTTTTCATTTTTACCCTTTGAACAAGTCGGAATTTGTTAAAACGATTATCGATAATTTAGATGTCAAATTTCTATAGGAAGTATTCTATGAGTAAATTTTGCTCATCATCGTTATTGCGGTATCGCGTATTTTTCTCATCAATAATAATCATACTCGTTCTCGCAATGTCATCATTTGTCTATTCGCAGGGGAACCTTCCCCAAAGTTCCGATGATATAGTGAAACACCTTGAATATATGGGCTATGAGTGCAGCATATCGAATACCAAAATTACTGCAAAACATAAAACCAAACTTTCATTTGATCTAATCGAATATGACAATGGCGTACTCATTAAATCATGGTTTCCAAAAAAAACCAAAGCTATCGAAGAATATCCTTTATATCTAAAAATGATTAATTCACTGAACAATTCCCTTACAGCAAGCAGATGCTATATTGACAGTGACAACGACTTAATAATTGAAGCATGGTATCCGGGTATTTACGAGAAAAAAGCTTTTACTATTTTCATAGATGCATGGGAAAAAGACTTCAATTCAATCGCTAAAAAATACAATAATGAACTTGGCCAGTACGTGAAGTAGACGTACTATCGGGAAATTGTTCTTTATTCTTTTCTGTCGATTTTTAATCAACAGCCTGAATAGTAAATAGAATATAATGCGGCAGTCATGATTATAAATACTATGCGACAATAGCTTGTGACGAAAATTTCCATTTCTTATATAAAAAGCAATAAAGACTTTATCCTCGTGCTATGCACTGGGATAAAGTCTTTATTTACTTTTGAACATTTAAATTAATCACTGACAATTATTTTTTCGATGTAATAATCACCAATAACTAATTAATTGCCGAAGACTTACATATTAGCGACTATAGCTTTCGCGAACTCAGAACATTTGAGCAATGTCGCGCCTTCCATCTGTCTGTGAAGGTCGTAGGTTACCTTTTTCTGCTGAATAGTTTTTTCCATGCTGGAAATAATAATATCAGCGGCTTCACGCCAGCCCATATAACGGAACATCATCTCACCGGATAATATTAGCGACCCCGGATTAACCTTGTCCTGACCTGCGTATTTCGGCGCCGTTCCATGAGTAGCCTCGAATATAGCGGCTTCACTTCCGATGTTCGCTCCCGGTGCTATGCCTAGTCCGCCAACCTGTGCCGCTAGAGCATCTGAGATAAAATCACCATTAAGATTAGGTGTCGCGATAACAGAGTATTCCTCCGGCCGTAAAAGAATCTGCTGAAACATTGCATCCGCTATACGATCCTTAATCATAACCTTTCCGGCTGGACATTTGCCGTTAAATTTTTCATAAACTTCATTTTCGCTTATTACAGTACCGGCAAATTCATCCTTAGCGACTTCATAACCCCATTCCTTAAAAGCTCCTTCTGTATACTTCATAATATTACCCTTATGCATTAGGGTTACACTTTCTTTTTTGTTTTCAACCGCGTACTGCAGCGCGGCTCGAACAAGATTTTTTGTATTTGTTTCAGAAATTGGTTTTATTCCAATACCGGCATCGGCGGGAATTTTTTTCCCCATTTCATTATTCAAAAAGGAGATTACTTTTTTCACATCGTCGGAACCTTTTTTCCATTCAATACCAGCGTAAAGATCCTCAATATTTTCACGATAAATAATCATGTCAACTTTTTCGGGTTCTTTAACTGGCGATGGAACGCCTTTGAAATATCTCACTGGTCTAACGCAGGAAAACAGACTAAGTTCCTGACGAAGTGCGACATTTATACTACGTATACCG
>CAYLTM010000027.1:26524-29106 GCA_964386495.1 uncultured Leptospirales bacterium | reverse complement strand
CTCCTTAATCTTTTCAACGGTCTGGCTCGGCAACCATTCACCGGTTTGGTTAAAAGCCTTTTCACCGGCGAGAACCTCCTGCCATTCAATTTTTCTTTTGCCGGCATAAGCCTTCTCGACAGCGGCATCAAAAACAATTTTTGACGCGTTCCAAATATCAGGTCCGGTACCGTCACCTTCAATAAAAAGTATTACTGGATTATCCGGTACACAGATTTTACCGTTATTAAATGTAATTTTTTCGTTCATTACCTACCTCTTCAATTTTTAATCTTTTAGATTTTACTCTACTGTATAAAACAAAAAACATAACCGGAATAAAAATAAAATATAGACCTGGACCGGAAACAACCGCCCAGACTTTTTTTGACGAAAAAAATGCAGTGTATAATACAGCACTTATATGTAATGCTAAATAAATAACAGTTATCATCAAGGTTTTTTTCAGCATTGGGATTACAACAGAATTGACTGAATATCCAGGCATGTATCTGGAAAAATATCCAATAAGAAATTTATCTGAAGCCAGAATTAGAAACAGCAGGAATAATATACATATCCCTTCTATGACAGCGGGTTTAACTTTGAAAAATTGTTCATTCTTAGTCCAGATAGATATCAGTCCCATAAAAAGTATAAGTAAAAGATCAGCAAAAATAAAGTAATCTATCACTTTTGTCTGATAGTAAGTAATAGCCGTTTGTACTGCGGCAAATGCTATAGCTGCCGCTATCGAGTAAGCGATATTTTTTACGAAACTGTCGACAATAATGAAAACAATTATTGGAAGAAATTGAAGAAAAATAAATGACAACTGCATAAATACTCCATAACGATATTTTACAATCAGAAAATATCCATAGTATATTTCAAGCATAAATTAGCGATATTACTAACTCGGATTTATCTGACCAGGTTATTGGATAAAAACTGTATCAACCTTATTCAGGATGTTGATTTATACCTTTTTATATAATCTTAGCGGTTATTGCTGATTTTAATAATTCCGTATGACGTAATCGGTAAATCTGAAACCTGTTTAAGAATATCATTAATCTTCATAGTGATTCCTTCTGACCGGATTGTAGCGTAAATCTTATCATTAACCATTGCCTGTTTTATAACAACATCGCTAAAATTGTACTGTTTAGTATTGCCGGATTTATCAGTCTTCATGAGATGACTTGTATTGTTCAATAATTCAAAAATACCTATGGTATTAATATTAGCGGAATCATCCTGCACAAAAATTTCGTATGTGAAAGATTTAATTTCCGCCATTATCGATGATGTGTGTTTCGACTCGGTAATTGAAAGTATTTTAACACCATCAATACAGTGTTCGTTGCACTTACGGATAGTCTCGTCAATGTCGATACGTTGATAGCAGGCAAATTCAAATTCCTCAGACGCTGACTCTGTACCAAGCGGCAGAGGATAGCCGAAAGAGATTATCTCCCTTTTGTTGAATCCCTGTGTATATGATAATGGCATACCAGCCATGCGCATTGTACGTTTTAGAACTTCTATTAAATCGAGATGAGATATGTATTTCGCGTAACCTTTTTTTTCGTACATGCCACGATATACAACAGCTGTGTTATATTTGACTTTGAATTTCTCAAAACCTGAATTAATTTTTTCAAAGTCCAGTTTAGTATCGTATTCGGTTTTCAACGACGAAAGTTCCGCGTCAGAAAGTATTTTTTCTTTTTTATTTTTGATTAACGCTGGGTTGACAGAATTAATCACATTCCATGGGAACACAAAGTCATTATCTCTAACAGATATATATTTTTTCCAGTCAGGAATATTTTCTTCGAGCGACTTATACCATAAATCTTTTTTAAAAAATTCATCCCAGCTATCAAGTCGGCAACCTTTCTGATAAGCTGAAAGAATCACATCGGAAATTTTCGTGTCGCCCCTAGCTAAGACAGCTTCAATAACAATGCTGTCTATATTATGAAATTTTACAGAAACATTTTTTGGTACACGCTTTTTTATTTCTCTAATAGAGTCATAGAAATACTGGGGTTCTGCCATTTTTTCCCATTGAAAAGGCGTATGCGGTTTTGGAACAAACGGAGAAATCGCAACATTAATTTCAACACGATTCCGTCGGATATTATTTATAGTATGAAGAAGTTCGATGGTATTATTAACCTCATCATGATCCTCATAACCGGGAAGACCGAGCATAAAGTACAGCTTGATTTTTTTCCAGCCGTTATTGATTACCTCTGTTAGTATTTCAATAAGTTCATTGTTGTGAATTCTTTTGTGAATAATTTTTCTCATGTCGGTGCCGGCGGTTTCGATTGCGAAAGTTAATGAAGATTTCCTGACATCAGAAATAGTTTTAATTACCGGTAAGGTTTTTTTATCGACCTTTAATGACGGAAGATTAATCGAAACACCCATTTCGTTAAATTTAGGCATTAAAAGATTTAACAAGAGGCAATAGCAAGATTGATAAAAAGTCTATGCACAAATTCATTGATGGATTGAAAATTACTGTTGCTTTGAAAAAAGAATTAAAAAAGATCACTCCTCAGAATTATACAGGTGTGACAGCGGAG
>CAYLTM010000027.1:22894-26514 GCA_964386495.1 uncultured Leptospirales bacterium | reverse complement strand
TATATCAGAAAAATATACAGAATCGACACCATTAGATTTAACAAATTGATTATTTTCGGATAATCACTTATTGAGAGCGATAAAAACGCTATGTCGTCATAACCCGTCATCGCGAGAACCTTCATAGCTTTATCAGCAATGTCCTGCTCGTCATATTTACGGTAAGGTAGATTATTATAACCGGAGAAACAGAATTTACATAGATTAAAGCATCCCCTCGTCGTTTCGACAACAGCTCTTTCCTGAGAAATTCTAATGCTGGGTACTATCGGTGCGGCAGGATCTTTCAGTCTCTCACCGCAGAATTTTCTTCTGGAAACTGGAATCCCCTCGAAATATGTAAAACCTTCAGCGGTTTCTTTAACACTGTATAATGAAGGCACGAAAACCCCTGAAATCTTCGACAACGCTGATAACTTTTCCGTCCTTGAACTGCCTGCCTTTTTCATTTTGTATAACAGCTCCACAATCTCCTGTAAGGCCTCCTCCCCTTCCCCAATGAAAAACGCATCGATAAACAACGACATCGGCGCAGGATTAGCAGAAGCTTCACCTCCCGCGATAATTATCGGATGTGTATCATCTCTGTCACATGACTTCAGAGGTATACGCCCAAGATCAATAATTTGCAGAACTGATGTATAGAGCATCTCATAAGCAAGATTGAATCCGAGTAAATCGACATCACAAAGCGGTGTAAAACTTTCAAGTGTATAAAGCGGAACATTATTACTCAACAAAGTTTCTGCAAAATCGGCTGACACAGCAAAAACCCTTTCACAGGCAACATCATCTAAACCATTGATGATTTCATAAAGAATTTTAATACCATGATTAGCCATGCCTATTTCATACATATCCGGATAGGAAATCGCCATTCTAAAAAATGGATCAGTTTTGGTTATGACATTTAGCTCGCAGGGAATGTATCTTGCAGGTTTTTCAACATTCGCAAGTAACCTTTCAATAGTAGTTTTTTCAATTTTTTTCATTTTGTGATCCATTATTGTGATAAAATTCTTTTGTCAGTGATATATAATCGTTTAGAGACAATTCCTCAGCTCTGGCACTTATATTAATGTTGTGATTCTGTAAGGCATTAATTATTTCAGTTTTATCAAAATCATAATGAGGAGAATTTGATAGAGAATTCGCAATAGTTTTCCTTCGTCCCCAAAACGCACTTTTAACAACAGTATGAAACATTTTCTTTTCTCCATCGTTAAGAAGTTGATCATTTTTAACAAGTTTAACAAAACTGGAATCAACTTCCGGTTTTGGGAAAAAACAATTATGCCCGACAGTAAACAATATTTCTATATGATAATACAATCCCAGCGACACTGTAAATGCCCCATAGGTTTTGCTTCCTACAGAAGATATTAATCTTTCCGCCATTTCTTTTTGCAGCATGATATATACTTCAGGAATATTATAATTTTGAGCAATATAAAAAAGTATTTCTGATGAGCAGTAATATGGTAAATTAGCGATAACCTTTGTAAAAGGTTTATCTAAATGAATTTTCAGAAAATCGTTATGGATAAGTTCCAGATTTTTTAAATCCTGATACCTGTTTTTAAGATAATTATAATAACCGGCATCTATTTCAACCGCTGTTATATCCATCGCATTTACAGCGAGATGGCTGGTCAGGAATCCTAATCCGGGACCAATTTCAAGAACTGTATCATTTTTTGAAACCGCTGATGACTCGATAATTTTCCGCAAAATATTATCATCAGCCAGAAAATTCTGCCCAAACTTCTTATTCGGACTAAAATTATTTTCCGAAAGTATGGTTTTTATATCATCTAGTTTCATTTTCTTGCCAATTTGGTATTTATTCAGGGTTTTTCCATAATCAAGCTATTGATTTATATATCCAGTAAAAAATCGACAGCATTATTATTACAGTAGTTTTCATGCAGGCATTATCGTCCAGAAGAAAAAGGTGTCAGAGCAAATTTAAATTTGCTCTGACACCTTAAAAATCTTCAAAAAACCATATTTTTAAAAAACAATAATATTGTATCGAAAATAAAGCAATATGATATTATTTTTCACAATAAACGACTATAATCGCCATTAATCGCAGTTACTGTACTTTCAGAATATACCGAATCTTGTAATGTATAATCAGCAATTTTAAGTTATCAAGGATGATAACGGAAATATTCAAGGAGGAATAACATGATTATTAATCACAACATTAGTGCAGTTTTCGCGCACAGAACTTTAAAGTTTCATGATTGGAATCAAACAAAAGACATCGAGAAACTATCTTCAGGTATGAGAATTAATAAAGCCGGGGATGATGCTTCAGGTTTAGCGGTTTCCGAAAAGATGAGATCCCAGATACAGGGGCTTCGTCAGGCAGAACGTAATACAGAAGACGGTATGTCGTTAATACAAACTACTGAAGGCTACCTTCAGGAAACACATGAAATTCTTCAGAGAGTTAGGGTTCTTGCCGTTCAAGCGGCTAATGGTATCTACACACCGGAAGACAGACAGTTAATACAGGTTGAAATTTCTGAACTTGTGGATGAAATAGACCGTATAGCGTCTCAGGCGGAATTTAACAAAATGACCCTCTTAACAGGATCGTTCGCTAGGCTACGTCCTACATCTTCTATGTGGTTTCACATGGGTCCTAATATGCACCAGAGAGAAAGAGTGTTCATCGAAACAATGACAACAGCGGCGCTTGGTCTAAGAAATCCAACCGTACTTACATTTATTTCGATTTCTACTCCGGGCAAAGCTAATGCGGTAATCGGTTTGACAGATGAAGCTCTTAGAATTATTTCAAAACAGAGAGCGGATCTTGGAGCTTATTACAATCGTCTTGAACATGCAGCTAAGGGATTAATGAACGCTTATGAAAATACTCAGGCATCTGAAAGCCGCATTAGAGATACAGACATGGCTGAACAGATGAGTTCTTTCACAAGGTATCAGATTCTCACTCAGTCAGCAACGTCAATGTTGGCACAGGCTAACCAGAAATCTCAGACGGTATTGAAATTGTTACAATAAATAAAAAAATTAGTTTGAACTAACATCGAAACACCACTAAAAAACGCCGGCTCCCACCGGCGTTTTTCACGTTTTTCATGAAACGGTCTCATAAATGTCTCTGACACCATTTTCAAACAATTTTTGGTTTGACTTAAATTTATTCTTATATGAAATGCCGGTATCAAATATAATAATCAACCGCATCAGTGCTGTTTTTCTATTGTCAGTCTGCCGATTTCACAAGATGCGTAAATTCACAACCTGAATTTTTTGTTATTCAGATTTTTATCGGGAGTGTTAGCGACATGATTAGTAAATTTTTTAAAAATATTAAAGGTGATGTAACCGGAGGAACGATGGCGGGTCTTCTGGCATTGCCGGAGACTATTGCTTATGGAATTCTGGTTTTCGCTCCCCTCGGCAAAGATGGCATTAAATTCGGAGTTCTCTCTGGACTAATCGCGGTGATTTTCATAAACATTATTCCATCTGTATTTTTCGGCTCGCGGATATTATCCAGTGGCCCTTTTTCACTATCATCAATCATGCTGGCTTCGGTAACAGCTTACGCGATGAAGCAGTCCCTACCTGAAGGC
>CAYLTM010000027.1:17275-22884 GCA_964386495.1 uncultured Leptospirales bacterium | reverse complement strand
TACCTGATGGCATCACGCCGATCGCAGTTGTACTGTTCACGGTTTTTCTAGCGGGCATTTTTCAGTTTCTTTTCGGGTTGCTGAAACTCGGAACTCTTGCAAAATTTATTCCGCAGCCCGTCATATCCGGTCTCTTAAACGGAACAGCAATACTCATATTTATCGCACAAATCCGCCCTACCCTCGGTCTTGATAAAGGATACAATCTTCTAAATCTAATAAATGAAACCTCTGTGATAGAACCGCTGACTGTCGTTATAAGCTTTTCAACATGTGCAGCGATAATCATCGGGGAAAAATATATAAAAAAAATACCCGGACCGGTTTTCGGAATAATTGCCGGTTGTATTGTTTATTACGCTATTCTAAAACTCGGATACGATCACGGCAGACTTGGCGGTGTTGTAGGAAAAATTCCATCAAAAATACCAACACCAAACTTCGCAATAGACTTTTTTCTAATGTTAAAAACTCCGGAATTCTACAAGGTGATTATGGATGTCGTGCCGATGGCTCTTGGTGTCGCGATAATTATATCTATGAGAACCCTTATCGCGGTTGTTTCCGCAGATAATATTACGCAGACAAGAACTAACTCAAATTTCGAACTTCTCGGACAGGGATCCGGGCATATAGTTGGAGCTTTGTTCGGGGGGATTTCAAGCGCGGGCAGCGTGTCCCGTTCCCTTGCGAATTATAAATACGGCGGACGCGGCGTGTTTTCAAAAATCATAACCGGTATTTTCCCGTTGCTAATACTGCTTGTTTTATATCCTGTGGTTTCTAAACTTCCAAAGGTTGTATTATCAGGCTTATTAATAATACTGGCATATTCATCAATCGATAGCTGGAGTATTAAACAGCTTGCCTATACATTCAAATCGAAAGCTAATAATAGAAGAAAGAGTCTAGTAAATATTCTTATTGTAATCGCTGTTACGGTAACGATGGTGCTGATTGGTACATTTGAAGCGGTTGGAATAGGCATAGTTATTTCAATAGTATTTTTCATAATGACAATGACCCGCGGAATTGTAAGAAACAGCTACAACGCTAAACGGGTGCGGTCAAATTATCAGAGAGTAGAATCAGAAATCAATATTCTAGAAAAACACGGCAGCAAAATATTTATCATGGAACTTGACGGTCCGCTATTTTTCGGAACAGCGGATAATCTGGCCGACAATATTTACAAAATTTTTGAAGATGATAAAATTGATTACATTATATTAGATTTTAAAAGAGTCAGTGATGTTGACAGTACCGGGCTGCACATATTATCGCAGATAAAAACAAAGGCTAATGTTTATTCGAAAAACATTTTACTAGCAAACATCGACAGAATAATGCTTAGTTACGCGTACTCCGATTATCAGAACAGTCTGTTTCCTACTTTCAATGACGCTCTTGCCTTTGCGGAAGACTGTCTGCTGGAAATTTTTATTAAAAAAGAAATTGTTAAAGATTATACAGTTGGTGATTTCGATGTGCTTTCCGAACTTTCAGAAAAGGAAATCAAGCTTGTGGAAAATTATTTTATTAAAAAAGAAATTAAGGCAGGGAAAACCTTATTCAAACAGAATGATAAAAGCAACGAAATGTATCTGCTTGCTTCCGGTCGTGTAAACATTGAAATCACCAAACTGAATAAAAATGAACGCTATAGAGTAAGCACTATTTGCCCTGGTACTATATTCGGTGAAATGGCTCTGGTTGACCGAAAACCGCGTTCAGCATTCGCTATAGCGTCAGAGGAATCAAATATAGTGTGCTACACGCTGTCTAATGATGATCTTACTAAAATCAGCAGAAAATCACCAGAAACCGGACTAAGAATTTTAGCCGGACTGACATCGGAAATATCTCGCAGAGTTAGAATTGCCAACAATATGATTTCCAGCTTTAGATCATAGATTATAATGCTTTTTTTCTTGACAAAATTTTTCGTTAAGTTTTTTATAGTAATAAATTATGTCCAATGCTATAAAAAACACATCTTATAAAATTTGACAACATGGAGATTATTATGAATAAAATCATCTTTCCGGCTTTATTATTAATCGCGTTGATGTCTTTATCATCCTGTGATTTTATTTCTGACAACGATGATACTGGTGCTGACATAGATGGCGCATGGCAAATGACAGAATCCTATTATTACTCAGACAATATTACCATTACTTACGACGAAAACGCTTTTTATCCTGTTCAATATTACGATGGAAAAAAAATGATAACATATTCTGTAAAGGTTTCAGGAGAAAACAAATCTGTTACATTTTGTTCTGACGACACTAAATCATATTCAGCGGATGACAAAAATCTTACATTTTCATACGAAAGCAATAAAGTCGATGTTTCAATTGATGCTAAATATTCTATCAAGAACGATGTGTTGAATATTTCTTATAAAGACGGATCAAAAGATACTTTAAAAAAGGTTTCTAAAACGATATTGAAAACAGCAGAGGCTAGTTGCACAGCTTATTAAAATTATAAAAAGAGAATTACGTGAAAAAAGATTTAATAATATCAAAAATGCCGGCAATAATAAAAGGTCTATTTATTATATCCTTAACTGTTGCCGGTCTAATACTTACCTTATTACTGACACAGAATTATTACAGCGAACTGAATCCTTCCGAAAACATCGCTTGTTTCAGAACCGATAACGGTGCTTGTTCTGATATAGGACAAAAACCTTTCTCCGCATTATGGACTATTCCGGTTTCAGTTTTCGGCTTTTTTTATTATTTACTAAATTTGCTTTTTTTCATCAAATCTCTAATCAGCAGTAATAAAAGAACTTATAATACAATTCTGATGTTGTTGAGTGCCTGTTCGGTTATAACATCTGTTTTTTTCGGTTCGGTAATGATTCATTATAAATTCTTCTGCGAATTATGCTTTACCACATACATTCTGAATCTCTTACTATTTATTTATTATATATATCTATGTAAATTCTCAAGCGATAAAATACCAGATATGCTAAAAAATCTTTATAAAAACATGGTTGATTCTAAAGAAACGTTTGCTGATGTTTCTTTTCTGATTTTTTTGTCTTCAGCAATATCGATAACCCTTAATTACGCAATAAAGTACAAACAAGAATACACATATATTTATATTAACAGAAACATTATTGAAGAAGTTGAAACATATTATCAGCAGGATATTTTACCGCTGAATCTTCCAGAATCTCTGATAAAAATCGGCAATCCGGATGCACCGATACATATTATATTATTTACAGATTATTTCTGTTCTTCTTGCTACACTTACCATTTAATAGAGAAAAAAATTCTATCATCTTTTAAAGATAAAATCTATTATGAAGTTTACATCATAGCGTCATTAGAGGATGAAAGATCATTCCTTGCCGCGAAAGCTGGTTACGCGGCAGCACAGCTTGGTTATGGCGAGAGCTTTACTAATCATCATTATACTAACTACAAACAGTTTCTGAATAACTACGATCTTAACACAGCTCTAGCATTTTACAAAACCGATGAGGAAAAGAAAAATGCAGAGAAAATTATATTGTCGGATATTGCGTCACAACAGGTAACTATGTATACTGAAGCAGCAAGCTCGAACAATATCGAGGGAACACCAACGTTGTTTATTAACAGAAGAAAGATACTAGGAGTTCCATCTGAAAAACTAATCAAGAACATAATTCTAAACGAACTAAAAAATAAATAAAACATGGAGTGCATGATTATGCGAAAATTCAAATCGATGATCTCATTTTTGTTCATTGTTTCAGTATTGTCATCATCAGGATGCGGCATGCTTAGCGACGATGATGATAATTCGTCAGATTACATACTTTCCGCCGGATTTAAAACCGGCAACTATTACAAATTTTCAAAAGGGTTTGTATATGCTATGGATGAAGCCTGGTCAAAAAAAGTTAAACTTATTGAAAGTGAAGGCTCATATGAGAATCTTCAGAATCTCATTAGGGGAAAGGCGGACTTTGCCATTGTTCAGGAAGATGTTCTTGAAAAAGTTAGAAGAAACCCTTCATCTAAAGAAGATATTGAAATCTCCGCGAACATTGATGTTTTATGTGTAGGTTATCTCGAAACAGTTCATTTACTTGTTAACACAAATAATGTCAAGCCTGCCGTAGATACCAATAATGATGGGGTATTCACAGTGCAGGATATAACGGTAACCGACCTTAAAAATAAAATAGTGAACATTGGTTCGACAGCATCCGGTTCATACGTAACAGCCATCAATGTTCTAACTGCAAATAATGTGCAATATACTCCAAAAGAATTATCATCCAAAGACGCAATAGCCGAAGTCGTTTCTGGAAGCTGCGACGCTACATTCTACACTACAGGTCTTCCGAATGAAGCGTTTGAAAATATCGATGAAAACGCACCAGTAACACTTATACGTGTTACATACCCTGTAAAAACAAATACCTATACTTACGATAGAATTTCTATGCTTGATTACGCGTTTCAGGATTTCGATGTTCTTGATACACTGCATGTCCGTTCAATGCTTGTAACAACGAAAGGTATGGAATTGCCGGATTTTGAGAAGTTTTTCAGATTTCTAAGTTTAACAGAAAAAACAAAAGAATTCAGCCATGCATTTGATGACGGTAACTATAATACAGTGACATATTTTTCTAACGAATACTCAACACTTTGGGCGAATTTTTCTCTTTACAACACAAAAGATTTCTTCCAGAAAAATCCAGAGTTGGTCAATGACAGCACAGTTGCCATTCTTTATCCGTTTTATGAAATTACAGAAAATCCTGATGCTTATATTAGCACAGGTACAGAAACCGGAAGCTATACCAAACTCGCGGATGATTTAATGCTGCTTAAAAATTCAAAAGGTTCCAAGTATATTCAACTCGGGAAAAAAGATTCAACAGGTTCCTATGAAAATATGTCATCTATATATTATGGGGAAAGTTCACTAGCTATAGTTCAAGATGATGTTTTCAATTATTTAAAAAACAAAATATCTGATGATGAGAGTTTAAAAGTCTGGTCAGCAAAAAAAATTGTTCCACTCTATAAAGAATACGTTCATCTAATAGTTAATAAAAATGCTAAAATAGCACTGCTTGACGCTTCAGGGAAAGTTCAGAGAAATGCGGATGGTACAGTCATAAAACATGCTACTCAGACAATTAAATCATTATCAGATTTAAAAGGTCTTAAAGTATGTTTATGCGAGAAAACTTCAGGATCATTCATTTCAGGGATTAATCTACTATTAACATACGAATTCACACAAACCAACGCTCCGAAATACTTTTTCAACAGTCCGGAAATTGCCGCGGTTAAAGTTGCAAGCGGCGAATACGACGCTTTGATAAAAGTAACAGCCGATGGATATTCACTGCTTACGACAAAGGTTGCACCTGTATTCGATAACGGCAAACAGTTGGCTGGTTTAGATGATACAGCCCTTAATAACGCTGTTGATTCCAGCAATGTGAAAATACCTTACCTTGGAGCCCCTGGAGCAACACAAGCCGAGCAAAGAGCGAATTTCACCAAAGATCTATTTATCAACAGAATCACAATTATACCGGCACTTAAAAATTCGTTGTCTCAGGAAAA
>CAYLTM010000027.1:15049-17265 GCA_964386495.1 uncultured Leptospirales bacterium | reverse complement strand
ATCCTGGAATAGCGGAGAATGTTGAAACCACTTATGTCCGTGCGATTCTTATCGGTCATCCAAATTTCAATGACAAGGATATGGGAAAACTCATCGACGGCATTTATGAAAACAAGGCATCATTAACCAATATTATTGCATCAAAAGACTGTATAAATAAAGCTGAAGCCGTTGACTATTTCAAAAAGAATCCTTACGGCTGGTCAAAATACTCGAAAAAATATTTTCTAAATTCTATCGAATAAGGAAGGAAACATGAAAAAAACCGCTTTACTATTATTATTAACATTATTGCTTTTTATACCAATTGGCTGTTCCGATGATGACGAAAAGGACAAAGTAAAGGCTCATCCAGTTGGAATTGATGAAGTTTCAGCGTCAAAATCCAGACTTGGAGCGAATACCGCTTATCTTGGTCAGGACTTGAATTTTTCTATTACAATCACTTCAGAAATCACTGCTTATAATGTGCCATTAAGCGTATATTTCGTCAAGGGTGACAAATTTCCGGATTTGGATAAATTCATTGAGGATTTAAAGGCCAGTGATGAGAAAACAGAAGAAAGTTTACCTGACGGCAAAACCGAAATCGGCGATCAGGATATTAAAGATCCAAAAAAGATAAAAGATGATCCTGAAATGAAATATATGGTAGCGGCGGATCCGATACTACTTAATACACTGCATGAAGGGACACATACCTACGATCTTACAGTTTTCGTTCCAGAAAGAACAGATGTAGAGACATCCTCCGACTGGAAGTTGATAGCTGTTCTCGATCAGGAAAATATTGTTGATAGCATCGGAGATACCGTTAGTGACGTTGGAACCATTGACCAGAATAGAAAATCCGACGGCAAGTTTGAAAAAGTCTTCCTACCGATCAAAGTATCGAATGAAAAAATGACGATTCCGGACATAGCTGTAGAATGGGTCGTCGATAAAAACACTAACCTTCCTTTGTATACAGATGTTATCGTTTTTCCAGCGAGTGACGGAACAGCCCCTTCAGGAAGTCCGATAATAAATGACACCAACGTATATATTAATGGAAATTTACGAGTATTCGCTCTAAACAAAACAATCCAGAATGTTCCTGTGTCATTTAAATTGTATACATCGTCTGGAGAATTCATATCCCAGCTTGAGGTATGGGATAGTGAAATAAAAGGGTACGCGGATTCTTATGTTATCGATGAGTTGAAAAAGAACACAAAAAATAGAATTGTTCCTTTTAGTTTAGTAATCCCAACCGGAGATCTAAGAAAAACAATAACATCTAAGGGACAGTCTTTTGTATTAAAGGTAATCGCGGAAACTCCAGACGGCGTTACTGAAGTTGATTCAACTAGTGATGAATCCGCAAAGAATAATATTATTTCGTACAATATAACAATAATAAAAGATACAGTAGCAGCAAAGGCAGCTGTAGATAAATCGGGAACTGCCAAAGCTACAGATACAAGAAGCCCTGGTCTGCAGTACAAAAAAAATTATGACGCGACACTTGGAAACAATAACTTCGGTGTATCATTAACAAACGAAGGCAAACTTGATGTAAACGCTACTGATGGTGCGATGGTAACATTAACACAAGATCGTAATATTATGGTCATGAGCAATACATTAAATATTAATCATACTGAGTTTGTTGCGCAGTTCGCACCGCAGAGTCCTACAGATACCCATGCGCATTTCAAAATACAATTTATAGGAATCAACCTGTACTATTGGGAAGCCAGAGCTGAGTTTGAATGGGAAAAGAAGTGGGAAATTCACAAAGAAAAAGCATTCCCTCCTACAGTGGTCATGGTCGGTCCTGTGCCAATCAATCTACAGGCAGGTATACAGGGAAGTCTCGGTTTCAAAATCGCGTTATCACTGGATAGTGAACAGCCAAAAGGTGCCGATGAACCTGGATCTTTATACAACGCGAAAGGTGAAAACCAACTCAACGAGGCGTATCAAAAACAGAAAACCGAAAATAAAATCAGAACGGAACGTTGGGCAAAGGCTAAACAGGAAGAACAGCGCCGAAAAGGGATGTCGCCTGAAGACGCGAAAAACGCTAAACGCAAGGCTAATGCCCGCAATAAAAGAATTGATGAATTTGAATTTGTATATATTTACATTTATGTACCTGGACATGAGAGAATTAGACGAGCATTGGCAAGAAACAAAAATTATAGCGAAACTATTAAACGTATAGAAGATGA
>CAYLTM010000027.1:14763-15039 GCA_964386495.1 uncultured Leptospirales bacterium | reverse complement strand
CTGGAAGCGGCGGACTTGTCGCTCAGGTTGGACCATATATTACAGCAGGAGCATATGCGGCCGCTTCACTTGGTATTCCAGGATTCTTCGAAGCCGGTGTCAAAGGAAATCTGAATATAATAAATATCGAGTTTATGGTAAACGGTCTAGTAAAATTTTGTCTTGAAGGATATCTACCTGATAATTGGGAAGCTCGTGACGCTCTCATTAAAGGCAGCGGAAAAAATTACTATGTAGTGGCAGTCAGTGATGTAAAAAAGAAAGCATGGACATCGG
>CAYLTM010000027.1:9453-14753 GCA_964386495.1 uncultured Leptospirales bacterium | reverse complement strand
AATTCCGGTGGAAACCTTATTCTTGCTAATGATAAGGGCGAACCTGTTTACGCTGACAGCTGGTCTGCTTTCGTTCAGGGTCAGCCTATTCTTGTTTACGAACCAGTCGTGGGCGATGCCAATACTGCAGGTTCACTATTATATAATCTGCGAACAAAAAATCCTACGGAATATCAGCATTATTTGAATGTTATGAATGGTTCAGTCGCGAATACTGATGCTAACAAACTGGAGTTTAGAAAACTTCAACTTGGAGACATCAACGCCTTGGTATTTTATCCAAGAGTGGATTTCTCCGTCACTCTTACTGTTGCTGGACCAAACGGCAGCGTTGGACCTTTTGCAAAAATGTATTATCCGAAATTCTGTGAAGTCCGCCCTTGTTTAAATTTCAAGTTCTGGTGGAAAAGATGGAACATCTGCTTTTCTATATGGTATCCATGCGGCTTGGGTTTTACGGAATGGTATTATCCGCTGGCATCTTTCAGTTCTTGGGAAAAGACTTATACATTGCTGTCATATTCTGTTCCATACAAGGATGAGTGGAAACTAAGAATTCCATTAGATTCATACGCAAAAAATATTATTAATGATTATGGTTTCAATGTAGTTTCACCGGCAAAGGTTGAACCAGAAAGACGTTTGGCTCTTTTCGGAATAAACTTAAGCGGAGAAGGAAATCTTTTCGATATGAATCTGCCGAAAAATATTTCGGATTACGCGAAATAGGCACTAATTAGATAAAGTTTTAGTTTTTTCAGTAATATCGCATTGATCCCGCAAATTACGGGGCAATGCGATATTGCTTATTAAGGCTATTCATATTCATTATAATTTATGGAGAAGAAAGTGTCTGTAAAAAAAATAGCAATATTATCTGCCGCTATAGTAATTATAGTGGTATCAGCCTTTGTAGTTAATAAAGTTTTTTTCTCAATTGAACAAATTTATTGGCAGGAAGGAGCTAAACAGGAATATGAGTTTTATTATAACAATTCATTAAGTTTAACATCTGAAATAGGTTCAAGCAGAAGTGACGTGGAAATATCAGGTGTGTTGAATTTCAGGATTTTTTCCTTGAAAAACAATATGGTTCAAGCTGGTATTCAGTTTTCTCCAGTAACAATATTATTTTCCGGTCAAAAAATAGAATCACTGGAAAAAATATATTCTCAGTTTTTCACTGTTGAAATGAAATATACCGGTGAAATAATCAACTACACATTTCCTAATTCAATTTCCAATAAAGATGAAATAATGATAAAGGATCTTCTGACAAATTATATTTTACAGATGAGCGAAGGCGGCGGAAAAAACTGGCAGGTCGAACAGGACAACGCTACCGGGACATATATAGCGGAATTCAATAAAGTTAAAAACGGAATATTCAAAAAGAAATTAAAATACAACGTCATTAAGGGCAACCAGAAAAAAGGGAATTTGGAGATAGACACCGCTGAAAATGCTGAAGTCGAAATTCAGGTGACCAATACTGTGTTTGAATACGGCAAACCTGCAAGTTGGATAAGAAATGTCAGAGGTGCGGAACAGGAAAAATACCAGCTACGTAATGAAACAAAAGTTCTTTCTGTAACAAAATATCATTTAAAAGAAATATTTCCTCAATTTAATCCGGCATATGAAATATGGAACAATGATCTGTCTTATGATAGTTTTGTAACATATATAAATCTCAATGAAACAGAAAAGGAACCATTATCATTCTGGGAAAAAGAAAATAAAAAATACCTGGAAAAGAAATTCGCTAACGAAACTAACGACTCAATTTTCAAAGATTATTTTTCTAAAGAAAAAGCTGAATGGGATGATAAAGTATTTATCCGCGATTATCTCAAAGTTCATCCTGAAAAAGCTCTGGATATTCCATATATGCTGACATCTAAAAATTTAACTGATGATCAGCAGGCTGGGTTAATACATATTTTAGAATTAGCCGATACACCGGAAGCACAGGAAGCGCTTATTATAATTATTAATAACGAAAAAAACATACATATGAATAGAGTAAGAGCGATAGTTGCGTTAAGCGGCATCGACTATCCAACTGTCAATATGGTTCAACAACTTACCGAGATTTACGAAAAAGCTTTAACAGATAAGGATGAAGATATATCCAACACATCAATGCTGACTCTTGGAAATTTAAGCAGTACTTTAAACAGTCCTGAATTAAATAAGGAATCTATCGAACTTTCAAAAAAAATTAAAACGAAAATTGAAGATGAAATAAATAATAATACGGAATCTAATAAATCGGTGTTGCTGCTTGCGATAGAAAATACAAAGGATAATGAACTAATGCCATATGCCGCAAAATATATTACTTCTGATGATCCAAATATAAGATCAGCAGCGGCAAGCGTTTACCGTAATATGGATGACGAGGCGGCGAGGACGGCACTGATTCCTGCTGTTACAAACGAACAAAATAGCGCAGTCAGAGAAGCTATGGTCAATGCCTTGCGTGAAAAAAACGCTACAGAAGAATCCTTCGAGAAAATTCATGAGCTCGCGAAAGGAGAGACATCGGAAACAGTAAGACGAACCATGGTAAGATATCTGGTTGAAAATCGTGATAAAGCTGAATCAGAAGAAGTGTTCAAAAAAATGCTGGAAACTGAAGAATCACCGGAAACAAGAACTCTTTTATACAAAGCGATTTATTCCAAGGGAAAACTCGATAAGATAAAATAATCTACGTATCCGAGGAATTCCGTTATATTTCGAAATTACTCGGATACGAATTTTCGCTTAGATCATCAATACCTCAAAAACAAAAAACATTTAACAAGTTACTGAGATTTTAACCAAGCAAGCAATTCCACTAAAACCTTGGAATATGTAAAAGCCCCATGATTCGCGTTAGATATCCAATCTGAATCCGCGAAAATAATTATTTTACTCGATGATTCAGAAAAAACAACATTCGTATCTTCATAGGAATTTTTCTCAGTAATCCATTTTTCATTAAATGATGTTCCAGGATGTAGAATTTCACCATAAAAGTCTTCGTCGAAATCCATATACTTGAATTTTGGATTTTTAACAATACAGGCTGTATTAATATATGGATATGCTATTATACCATCTCTACGGGCAACAAAACCCGGCGAGATATCGATATTATAGATATCACTTATATTATGATAAATAGAATCCAAGCTATATTCACTGTCTATAGGGATTAATTTGTGTGTAGTAAACCTATCATTCAATTGCGAATACCCATCAGCAAAAATAACCAGTTTTTCATCACCAGACGGGGTAATCATTTTACGTGGACTGGCTATCAATCTCACATCATAGGGTTGATCATTGCTGAATATCAACGAAAACCCATTGGAAAATAAATCATCACAAAATTTCCGGATACCGTTTAAATAATCTAATGGCAATTCACCATTTGAAATATCTATATAAATAATTTTGCTGCTGGAAGAATTTATCCGATTATACATTTTAGGGATTACTGATTTATTCTCAAACATATAATCTATAATACTTTCGAGAAATTTTTTATTATCGCCTCGAAACATTCCAATTTTATTATTACCATTCCAAAACATTTCACTGTCGCCGAGAACAACCACACGCCCTCGCCCATAGTCAAATCCCGCACAAATTATTTTTCGTTGATTATAGAGAGCAAACCCTTCCAAAAGAATTTTGTACTTAGATGGTTTACTGATTATTCCTATTGAACAGGATAGCTGATCGTAAATATTTTCCAGTTGAAATACAGTTGATTCTGTCTGACGTTCGTTAGCTTCAGGATTTCCTACAGAATCATAATTAAAACGTATACCGAAATTTTTCAGTAAACTATTATGAAATTCTGATGAACCGAACATATTGTCATGCTCGCCAATTACAAAAAGCCGT
Organism: uncultured Leptospirales bacterium; assembly: GCA_964386495.1. Classification (GTDB taxonomy): domain Bacteria; phylum Spirochaetota; class UBA4802; order UBA4802; family JAFGJZ01; genus CAYLTM01. The sequence goes on along the minus strand of CAYLTM010000027.1, from coordinate 10,850 downwards.
CCGCCGTTTTTTACAAACTTTTTTATCGAATTTATTTCGTCAGATAAATATTTCTGCTGCTTCCCTGCATTTATAATTAGCATTGTTGAAACAGCATTCTTCCCATGCTGATTATTTATAGTTGTAAGGAAATTCGATTCACATACTGAGACGAGTATATTTTTTGATCGAAGTGTATTGGCAAATTCAGAATATCCGAAAAATCCGGTATCTTTAATATACCATGCATTATTATGTGAACCGTCATAAATTGCTTCTATATAGTCCTGTGAATTTTTGTGATCATTTTTTGAACAGGTGATGTTCGAAATAATTATTAAAAACAATATAGCTACTAACCAAAATAAACACACTCGAGCAGATTTTACAACATTTCCGTTATGACAAAATTTTAGCATATTCGTTTCCCTTACCATCGTTGTATTTTTTTCCAGTTTGGTGTTTTATTGTCAATTGGTTAATTTTACAGAGAATAAAAGAAAATAAAAGGTGTCAGAGGAATATTATGATGATTATTATGTCTCATTCTGGTAAAAGAAAGGTGTCAGAGACATTTTTTTTTAAAAAAAATGTCTCTGACACCTTTAATTAGAGAAAAATGGTTGACGATTCACGAGAATTTGACTTTCTTGTGAACGATCGTTCGTTAACAAGAACAAACGTTCGTTGATAGAAACACCTTGTAGGAGATCAATATGGAGCCGAAAGAGAAGATTATAGACACTGCTAAAATACTTTTTTCTGAAAAAGGTTATGCTGCGACAGGGTTAAGAGAAATTTCTGAAAAAAGCGGAATCTCTCTAAGCAATATTTACAATTATTTCAAAAACAAAGAAGAAATTTTTATGTCGATTTTAGATGCTGAAAATATCATACTCTCTTTAAAAGATCTTCCATCAATTCTTCATGATAACTTTCCGGATAATCTGAACAAACTCATTCTAACAATTAAACAGGTTGTTGATGAAAATATCCACTTGTACCGTCTTATATTTATTGATCTTATAGAATTTAATGGATATAACACTGACAAAATTGTTGAAAGAATAATAAACTTTGTGCAAACAATTTGCTGGCAAAATGAATATAAAATATCCTACATATTTTATATTTGCTTTTGTAATGTTTTTACATTTAGGGGTGATTACATTCGCGCAGGACGATAATTCTTCCGGCAATATTGAATCACCTAAAACCGAAGACAACAACACCTTGATAGACAATACTACAGATAATACGACTGATACTTCTAATGAAACACCATCTGTAAATCCGCCTGATGCGGAAACTACCACGACCGATCCCGGTAAGTCCGATGATGACTGGGGATCAGCGGACAGCACTTGGGGTGATTCCTCTTTTGAAAATTCAACAGATACAAATAAAAAGGACTTAAA
>CAYLTM010000027.1:7536-9443 GCA_964386495.1 uncultured Leptospirales bacterium | reverse complement strand
TCGTCTATTTTAAAAGAAAAAATTATTCAACTTTTTTTTGATATTACAGAAAAATATCCTCAGACTTTAAAGGTTTTTCTGGAAAATGACAATTATTTTAACACAGCGCCTGATGAAAGTTTTAATACTGCTTACAAAAAATGTGAAATCCGGGCTAATGTTGATTTCGCGACATCTATAGACAACCTATCGTTCAAACTCGTGACCGACGCTTATTTTACACCAAGATTACTCAGCGACAATATATATTCAGCACACACCTATTCAGAGTCCTTCAGGGTAATGAGAAACGGCTCGATATCCGGCGAGTCCTATGAGCTTAACCCAAGGCAGGCGTATGTCGGATATGAGGACGGCAAGTATCGGATACGTGCGGGTAATCAGTTGTTCAATTGGGGAACAGCGGATGTTTTCAACCCGACATCATATTTCAACCCTTTCGATATGCGTGAATATCTTTTAAAAGACGATGACGAAATGAAATATGGCGTACCAGCTATTTCCGGACTTTATACAATCGGAGCAACATCCCTTGAAGCGGTGATTACTCCAGTTCATATACCTTTAACTTTCGCCAATAAAAATGCTTTCTGGGAACTTAAATATAATGAAGGACCATTTCCTGTCAATATCGAGCAGCCTTCGAGCCTGCCGTTATCTTTTTACAATTGCGGTATCGGGCTTCAATATTATTTCAACTATTTCAAAACTGATTTCTACATTAGTGTTTATCACGGTCCGGATGATGAACCTTTAATGAGACCTATCGGTACAAAAATTACACCGAACGAGCCGTTATCAATAATAATTTCGCCTGAATATAAAACAGTTGATATGACTGGTCTTGCTTTTTCAAAAAGCGTCAGCCGTTTTGTCATACAAGCGGAAGGTGTTTATTCATTCAACAAGTATGGTGTCATTGAACAGGATTATACTACCGATCTTAAGTTTCCATTATCCATCGACAAATCACACTTCATATCCTATTCAACCGGAATTAATTATTTTATTCCATTGAATGATATTATTCCTGGACATCAGGGAACTTCTGTAGCAACCCTTGAATGGATGCAGTCAATATATTTCGACGATAGAATGATGGCTCCCCTTTTAACAAAAATTATTATTGCCAGAATGCAGGATACCATCATGGACGAAAAACTCGATATAATTTTTACAACAATTTACGATACACAAAATTCCAGCATAATTGTAATGCCGGAAACCGGTTATAAAATCAACAGCAATCTATCATTGAAAGTATCATACTCTTTTATCAAGAGCGATCCCGATTCCTTTATGGGATACTATAATGATAACGACATCTTATCATGGAGGCTACGTTATGAATTTTAACAAAAATTTAATAATCATACTGACTGTTACTTTACTCTTTGGGTGTGTTGCTCAAAACAAAAATTCAGCCGGATTACTTTCCGGCAAAGTAATAATCACCGATAAAAATTCCGGCAGCGGTCCGGTTTTTATTGCTGTTACAAATTCCTATGATTTTAAAAAGATTAAAGACGATCCAATGGATTCTATTCTTACGGTGATTTCTCCTGATAAAAATAATACTTACAAAATTGATACCGCTCAATGCGGAATTAGTCCAGGCGACCATATTTACATATTCGCGTTTATCGATAATGATTATAAAAGCGGTATGCCGATTCCAACAGCGGATGACTACATAGGTATCTACATCAACGAAAGTGATTTTGAAGTTGGCTATACAGTTACGGAATACGGCAATGATAAACTGGATATCGAAATTAATCGTAGAGTTTATGATTACAGTGCGACCGTTTCAGGATTAGTAGAATATGAAGAATCGGAACAGGTAATTTTAACTGCTTACTCAGACAATATGAAATCCCTTAATCCGAAAAAGATGGATTTTACAA
>CAYLTM010000027.1:1432-7526 GCA_964386495.1 uncultured Leptospirales bacterium | reverse complement strand
TTAAACAGAAAGGGTCTACAGCTTATGAGCTTGACATTCTGCCGTTCGGTGAAAATGTTCCAAGAGACGGCGTAATCATTATGGCGATTTTTGACAAAAATAAAAATAACCGCCCGGATGCCGGTGATAAAATCGGATATTACTCTATCACTAACATGAATACGCCATCACCGATCACCATTATTGAAGGTGTGAATGAAAATATTAATATATCAGCGAAATACGAAATTCCATCATTATCAGGATATAAAATGTCTGTTACCGGCAAATTCGATATTGACGCTAATCTGCTTAATAGTCCGGTATATACAATAATTGCGAAAACCTCCGATCCAAACACAATCAGTGAAAATCCAATGTCGGTAATTAAGGAGTTCTACCGGCATTCAGGTGATGCTCAGTTCAACATTGATCTTTCAAATACAGATCTTTTGCCTGGCGATGAAGTCATGGTAATGACTATCGCCGAACAGGATCTTAAACGTGGAGAATTTCCAAATCCGACAAGAGGTGATGTCATCGGTATTTATCAGAATCCTAAGGATTTTAAATTTTCGTTTAAACTTAAAGACGGTGTTAACAACATCAATCCTGATAGCAATTGGACTTACTCGGTTAATAAAACTATTAAAAATAATAGCGTTGCAATATCAGGAATCTTAAACGATAATGATGCAAATGATGTGTTGCTGATCGCATATAATAAACCATTCACTTCTTTAAACTTCAGTGAATTTGATATTAATTATGTTATCGGTTATAAAAAATTTTCTAAACCAACTGGTGATTTCTCTTATACATTCAATCTTCTTCCTTACGCAGATGATCTGCCATTAAACGGTATATCGATTATCGGACTATTCGACATTAATCAAAACGGGAAACCTGACGCGGGCGACAAAATTGGATTCTATTCAAGATCAGGTTCCATGCCGTCGGTAATTTCGCTCGCAGGAAATCAGTCAGGAATAGACATCACCCCAAGAATGACTATACCAGCAAGTTCATCAACCCCGCTTAGTATTGCCGGAAATATTGACGCGCTGTCGGAATATTCATTATCAGAGAAACCTTGCTATATTGTTATCGCTAAAACTAAATTTCCATCGGAACTGATTGACAATCCGATTTCTGTAATAAAAGATTTTAAAAAACTTGAAGCCGGTCAAACGGATTTCAACATTGACCTTTCACAAACAGGGTTACAGGAAAATGATGAAGTAATGATTGTCGCCCTTTGGGATAAGGATGCCATAACCGGCGACTTTCCAAATGTTACAAAAGGCGATGTTATAGGATACTTCCAGAACTCCCGTGAACTGCAATATACTGTAAAACTCAAAAAAGGGGTTAATTACATTATATCAAACAACGATTGGCGGTTTAATCTTAATAAAGAAGTTTATGATTATTTCGCGGAAGTCAGCGGAAATATTACAGATCCTGAAAACGGTAATGTCGTAATGATAGCTTACGCTGGAGAAATATCCTCCCTCGACTTCACCTCCATTAATATAGACAATGTTATAGGATATTCTACCATAAATAAAACTTCGGAAACTCAGCCGTATCGAATAAAAATTATTCCATGCGGAAAAAATATTCCGATCAGCGGAGTAACAATTATCGCAATGCTCGATAGCAATAACAACGGAAAACCGGATGAAAATGAAAAAATCGGTTATTACTCTCTCAATAATGATAATATGCCAACCTCGGTAACAATTAACTCTGGCACCTTAAACAATATCAACGTTAATCTATCGCTTTCCATACCGGAACCGTCAGGCTACAATATCACTCTTTCAGGAAACTTCGCCCTACCGGCAGGATACACACCGGACAAACCAATTTACATTCTGGCGGCTCATACCAGCGATCCTGAAATTTTGTTCAATAATCCGACTTCTGTTATTAAGGAAAATTATGTATAATTATAATACTTCTGTAAATTTCAAAATTGAAAGCTCGGGTAGACCATCAGGACTTGTCGAAGGTAGAAAGATGTTCGCGATTGCCGTTTATGAAACAGGTGTAAATGGTTTTCCAAGTTATAAAATCAACGATCCGGATTATGTCTTAGCATATGATGATTTATCGTATAGCAGCGATGCAAATTACACATATTCTTTCAAGATACTTCAGGCAATTGACCGAAGAATCACAAATACCGCGTCAATGAAAATTTTTACGTACGTCATTTACGATAGAGATAATAATGGAAAACCGTCAAGCGGTGACGATATCGCCGCTTACTGGGAAAATAAGTTCATAATAGGAAGTGTTCCAAAAAAATGGACATTAACAAGCGATATCGTAAACACGACGACTATCAAATTTCTAAACAAAACATACTAACAAGGATGAATCATGAAACGTTACTTTGACATTATTTTAAAACACAGATTTACAACATTAACAATTCTAATCGCGATTACTATTTTTTTAGGTTATGGATTAAAAGATCTGGAATTCGATAGCTCTTTTGAATCTATAATGCCGAAAAAAGACGCTGATTTTCTTCTGAATGAAGAAGTAAAAAAAATTTACGGCAATAATGGAAAATTTATTATTATTAACATGCCGGTAGAATCGATGCAGCCTGATGAATTACAAGACTTTGAAAAAATTCATCGTGATATAGAAGAATACAAAAACTACAATGCCTTGAAAGAGTCATCCCGCTTAATAAAACTTAACGAACAGTTCAGCAAAAAAGTAGTAAGATATGACGAGCTTATTAATAATTTTTCTGATGATCCAGAATATCAGCGAACCATTGCCAGAAAAATTATAAAAGTTTTCGGTAAAAAATATGAACTCAATAAAAACGATTATAAGAAGCTCGAAAAAGAACTGTTACGCGCAAATAAAATAAAAGCGGATGAATATGTCGATTTAATCGTATCACCATTTACCGTAAAAGATCTTGTCGGCAAAGACGACACGCTAACAGCGTTTGACTTAATAGAAGAAGATAATAATAAAAAAAGAATAATCCCGACAACCGTAGAAGATATATCACTCTTCAAAAAAAGACTTTATAATAACCCTGCTTTCGCTGGAGGTATCTATGTAAAAAACGCGGCCGGAGATATAACCGATTTCGGATTAATGATCCGTCTAAAAGAATCTTTTATATACGATCCTATAATTTACGAAGTCGAAGAGATTGCTAAAAGTTATCAAAACCGCAATCTGGTTATACAGGGGCTTCCTGTAACATATAAATTCGTAAACAACTACATGGAGTCCGACCTTAAAATATTCCTCCCTTTAGTTACGCTTGTAATGATTATAGTTTTCTTTTTGAATTTCAAAACAACCATTGGAGTATTACTGCCGCTGAGCACTCTGATTTTGTCTGATATCTGGATACTCGGTCTTATGGGTCATTTGGGTTTTAAATTGACGGTCATAGGAATTTCACTGCCGCCGCTTATGGTAGCTGTCGGCAGTTCATACTCGATACATATAATGAATCAGTACTATATCGACATTAAAAATATATATTCTAATAATAAAATTGAAGGCCTGAAGGAATCTATAAATCACATAACAGCTACAGTATTGCTCGCGGGTTTAACCACATTTGCGGGATTCTTTTCATTAGTAACAAACCAGGTATCCGCACTCCGCGAATGGGGATTCTTTGCGTCACTGGGCGTACTCTTCGCGGTAATTATCTCTATTACACTTATTCCAATTATATTAACTTTTCTTCCGGCACATCAGAATATTCCAGATACAAAATTATCCGCGAAACCAAACATTGTTGATAAACTAGTTCCCCATATCGTTCATCTGGTTCTAAATAAAACTAAACTTGTTATTATAATCACTATTGTCGCTGTTATAATATCACTTATTGGTACTTCAATGCTGGTTGTTGAGACATGCATACAGGCATATTTCAAAAAAAATGACGTGGTTCTCACAAGTGCGGATATAATCGATATAAAATACGGCGGTACTTACGGGCTTAACATTCTACTCAATACAGGTAAAAAAGACGGTGTTAAAGATCCCGAATTTTTGAAATTTATCGAAAACTTCAGATTATGGCTAATTGCGGAAGAAAATAACGATCTGCATATCGGTAGAACAGATTCTTTCACCGACTTCATAAAAACCATGAACCTCGCCATGCATGATAACAACTATACATACTACAGCATCCCTGATAAACAAATTGATATTGAATCCTATATCGATGTATACAGGAGATGATATTAACGACGACGGACTTGTTGATGATTTCGCTCCTTATGTAGATAAAAAATTCCAAACGATAAATCTCTTCGCGAGACTCCGAGACAAACAGGGTGGTCAGATAAATTCTACAAAAATTAATTTTCTAATTAATAAAATTAATAATTATGTCAGCAAAAATCTGCCTGGTAATGTCACATGCCAGACATCCGGTGAACCGAAAATTATTGTCCGTCTTTCAGAATATGTAGTTAAAGGCCAATACTATAGTTTATTATTAAGTTTGATTATAGTTTCATTAACTGTAATTCTTGTTTTTAAAAATTTCAAAACAGGAATCTTCGGTTCTATACCAATCGGATGTGCCGTACTGTTTAATTTCGGAGTAATGGGCTGGACAGGCATTAAGCTGGATCTCGCGACCGCGGTTATATCATCAATAACAATCGGAATCGGTGTTGATGATACCATACATTTTTTAAACACTTTCAAATATTTCCGCAAGCAAAGTAATAGTATTGATGAAGCCCTAGAAAAAACAATGCTGCTGACCGGTAAAGCCATAATCTACACATCAGTTGCATTAATCTTCGGATTTGTTGTACTATTGACATCCAGTTTCATGCCGATTATTTATTTCGGTTTACTAATCGCTCTGACCATGCTTTTTACAACTATCGGAGCTTTGGTGATTTTACCTGCTGTAATAAAATTTTCCGGTGTGAATCTCGACGAGTCTAAATCAAATTCATTATTCTGGCGGATATTTTATATCGGCAGATATTTCAAATATTAGAAACAAACAGTCGATGACTGTAAAAATATTTTAGAGGTGAACAATATGTTACGGAAAATTCTTGTATTAGCATCATTGATGACAATATCAGTTATCAACACGTCATTCGCGGAAATGAGCGCAGATGACATCATGAAAAAAAGCGACGCTCTCGCACAGCCGAAAACAGTAAGAAGTTTAGCAAAAATGACAATTACCAAAGACGGCGAGGAACTTAAAAGAGAGATTAGTCTAGAAGGTATAAAATCCGGAAAAAACGACAAGATATTGGTTGTCATTAAGGAAGTTCCAGGCGGCGACATTACAAAAGTTCTAACGTTTACTGAACGCGGAGGTGATGACCAGCAATGGCTGAAAATGAAAAACGGCAAAATCAAAAAAATATCATCTGAAGACAGAAGCGGTGCGTTTGCTAATTCGCATATTTTTTATGAAGATTTAAAATCCAGAATGGTCGAAGATTTTACTTATGAAATGTCTGGAGAATCCAAAGAAGGTGAATATAACTGCTGGAAAATTTCAGCTGTTCCAAAACCTGGAAAAAGCATATATGACAAAGCTGAGTTTTATATAATTAAAGACGGAGAATTTCAATATTTCATAATCAGAGCGGATATTTATTATCAGGGAACTTTCTTCAAAAAAGTCATAAACTACAGCCTTAAAACTATAGATGGAGTAATCACCCCGAAAAAAAATATTGTTACAAGGATTGACAAAGACGGCAAGGAAATGGGAAACACCGTAGTTGAGATTGAAAAACTCCAATACAATTCTAAAGAAATTACTGAAGACCGGTTCAACCAGAGCAAAATGTAATTTTGCAGACTATTGATCGATAGTCTACTTACAACAGACTACTCTATTTAACAGAATTACCTCCCATCAGTTTCAAAAACCCGCAGCTCCCCTAAATTCGGGGAGGCTGTGAGGTATCAATCTACAAAAGAGTTTCGCTTTCAACGATTTCAGATTCTATTATTGGACTGACTTTCTTATCTTTCTTTTCCTTGATCTCCTTGATCTCTTTGATCTCTTTGATCTCCGGCTGATCATTAATGCCCTTTTCGTCTTTATTAACAGATT
>CAYLTM010000027.1:0-1422 GCA_964386495.1 uncultured Leptospirales bacterium | reverse complement strand
TTGTCCAACAACTCAACCAACAATTTCTGTACTTTATCATCCTCAATTATCAAACCTGCTCTAATCTTAATTTCCCGTTCAATTTCTGCCAACATAGAAGAGTTCTGCATAATAAACTGTTTAGCGTTTTCTCTTCCTTGTCCAATGCGGTCTTCTTTGTAAGAATACCAGGTTCCTGCTTTTTTCACTATTTCAAAATTAACCGCAAGATCAATAATACCGCCGATTTTAGAAATACCTTCACTGTACATAATATCAAACTCCGCCTGTTTAAACGGCGGTGCCACCTTGTTTTTAACAACCTTCACCTTAACTCTGCTGCCGATAGCGTCCTCGCCATTTTTAATCGTTTCAATACGTCTAATATCCAAACGCACAGACGCGTAAAATTTCAACGCGTTTCCGCCGGTAGTTGTTTCAGGCGAACCGAACATCACACCGATTTTATGACGAATCTGATTGATAAATATTACTGAAGTTTTAGATTTCGAAATAATACCGGTTAATTTCCTCAGTGCCTGACTCATAAGTCTAGCCTGAAGACCCATATGAGAATCTCCCATATCGCCTTCTATTTCTGCTTTAGGAACAAGTGCGGCAACGGAATCTATGACAATTACGTCAACAGCACCTGAACGTACCAGACTCTCCGTAATTTCAAGGGCTTCCTCACCGTTATCGGGCTGAGACACCAGCAGTTCCGTAGTATTAACGCCCAATCTCGCGGCGTATGACGGATCCAGTGCGTGCTCCGCGTCTATAAACGCGGCTATACCGCCAGCCTTCTGCGCCTCAGCGATAATGTGGAGCGTCAGAGTCGTCTTTCCGGACGATTCAGGACCGTAAATTTCAGTAATTCTACCTCGAGGAATCCCGCCGATACCAAGGGCAATATCTAAATCAAGAGACCCGCAGCTGATCGATTCAACCTTCACTTTAGTGCTGTCATCACCAAGTTTCATAATTGAACCTTTACCGAATTGCTTTTCAATCTGAGCAATGGCGGATTCCAGAGCGATATCTTTTTCTTTAACAGTTTTAGATTCTTTGAGTTCTTTCATTTCTTTTTGTTGTGCCATATTTATCCTCGAAATAATTATTTGCAGTAAAATGTAATATTTTAATATTTTTTACCCTATACTATATATAAGACAAAAATACAGAAATTCAAAAAAAAAATTCAAAAAAACGAACATATTTAGCATTTTTTTTCAAATTTCATCAAAATCAGTTAAGTTCACCAAGAGTACCTATAAATATTGATTTTTATAATTTTTATAAGCTTCATTATACTGTCATGTACACACCAATTGTTTATTTGTCAAGATAATTACTTAATACTTGTATAGTATTCAAAAGAATTTTAATTCGGGTATGTTCATTATATTCAATACGCCCCCAACCCCCGAAGGGGGCTTAAGA
>CAYLTM010000026.1:30502-32523 GCA_964386495.1 uncultured Leptospirales bacterium | reverse complement strand
CGGAAAAGAAGGTACTGTTTCTGATATGCAGGATCTGCTTATTGAAACAGCGAAAAATGTTTCTGCATATGGAGTTGAGCTCAGAAAAAAAGGAATGAAAAATGCTGATGCTGATCACTTTATTTTAGAAGCATTATTTACGGCGGTAACTAATGTGAATTTTGACAATGAGCGTTTACAGGGAATCATTAAAAAAGGTCTGGTAATACGGGATACCCTTAAAGAAAAATATGTTTCGGAATTCGGAAAAAACATATCCAATGAATTGGTTATAACTGATACGTCTCTGGAAAGTTTAATTAATCTGGCAAAAAATTATTCACTTGAGAATGATATTCGGATTATGGGTGATGTCAACGCCGGTATTAAACACACGCTTTTGTACGGTTTAAAAGGTATGGCGGCTTATCTCGATCATGCGTTAGTTCTGGGGTATGAAGATGATTCTTTGTATGATTTCTTTTATGAAGCGATGAATTTTTTAAACAGAACTGACCAGTCAACTGATGAACTTTTAACAATGGCTCTTAAAGCCGGTGAAGTTAATCTGAAAGTTATGGAACTTCTTGATAAGGCGAATACCAGTAGCTATGGACATCCTGAACCTACTAAAGTGAGAATCACCCCAAAAAAAGGGAAAGCTATTCTTGTATCTGGTCATGACATGAAAGACCTTGAAGAAATTCTAAAACAGTCTGAGGGTAAAGGTATTAATGTTTATACTCATGGGGAAATGCTTCCTACTAACGCGTATCCTGAACTGAAAAAGTTTTCACACTTTGCGGGTAATTACGGATCAGCATGGCAGAACCAGCAGAAGGAATTTGATGAATTTCCAGGCGCGATATTGATGACAACCAATTGCATACAAAAACCAAAGATCACTTACAATGGCAGAATCTTTACAAGCGGACTGGTTGCTTTTCCCGGCGTGAAGCATATTTCAGATAGAGATTTTTCATCAGTTATTGAATCAGCTTTAAGTGCTCCAGGGTTTGCAAAAGACGGAGAAGAAAAATATATAACAGTAGGTTTCGGCAGAAATGCAGTGCTGTCCGCCGCAGGTAAAATTGTTGAGCTCGTGAAAAATGGTAAAATTAAAAGATTTTTCCTTATCGGCGGCTGTGACGGTGCGAAAGCCGGTAGAAATTATTACACGGATTTTGCTCAGCGTGTTCCGGCAGACTGTGTAATCATGACACTTGCCTGCGGTAAATACCGTTTTAATAAACTTGAATTCGGCGACATCGAAGGTATTCCTAGGCTGCTCGATATTGGTCAATGTAATGATGCGTATTCAGCTATTCAGATTGCTGTCGCTCTTGCGGATGTTTTCAAAACCGATGTTAACAGTTTACCTTTGTCGTTTATTCTATCCTGGTATGAGCAGAAAGCTGTGTGTATATTATTGACATTGCTTTCTCTTGGAATTAAGAATATCAGACTTGGACCAACTTTACCGGCATTTATTAAACCAGCAGCCTTGGCTGTGCTTGTTGAAAAATTTGATATTAAGCCTATCACCACTGTCGAAGAGGATATGAAGGCCATTATGGGTTGATTATTTTCGTTCCCAATCTTATTCTTCACCTTTCTGGTGATTGATAAGATTGGGTTTTATTTTGTTGATTCGAGATTATCCTGTGCCCCTCAAATATTTTTTAAGTACTCAATCGATATTTCGTGCTAATTAGATAGCATCCCATACCTCATTATTTTCCGCAAACAAAGGTATCTTTTGTCAGTTCGATTTCGATTAACTCGAAAATTATTGAATCGCAATGCCGATAATTATTGAGCAAGCACAAGTTTATCACTGGAAATAATTTCAACGACTAATGGATAAACTTTTCTCTAAGGATTGGATTGACTATGTCAAAGAATCGTTGAAAATACTTTCTGAAGAGTCATGTGAAATGCTTGGAAATGAAAGATTAGGAGAATTAAGTATGGATTTATTGATACGGAATGAAAATCAAGAAGATTACCGACAAGTTGAAGAATTAACAAGAGAGGCTTTT
>CAYLTM010000026.1:26058-30492 GCA_964386495.1 uncultured Leptospirales bacterium | reverse complement strand
TTGGAACTTGCATGTTCCAGGTTGTGATGAACATTATTTGGTTCATATAATGCGTAGTCATCCAGATTTTTTGCCTGAATTTGATTTTGTAGCAGTTTTAAAGAATAGAATTGTTGGAAATATTATGTTTGCTAAATCTCGTTTATTAAACGAAGCAAATATTACCATAGATACAATATCATTTGGTCCGGTAAGTGTTTTGCCGGAATATCAGAAAAAAGGAATTGGTTCAGCATTAATAAAGCACTCAATTGAAAAAGCAATTGCCGAAGGTTATAAGGCAATAATTATCGAAGGACATCCTTATAATTATTGTAAACATGGATTTGTAGGTTCGAAAAGCGTCAATGTAAGTAATTCTGAAGGTAGATTCCCATATAGTTTATTAGTTCTAGAGTTAGAAAAAGGATGTTTGCGGAATAATGAATGGAAATTTCATCCTAGCAGTGTTTACAATTTAGATGAAAACAGCACCATTGAATATGACAAACTATTTTCACCAAAACAAAAAGGCTATAAACCAACACAAGAAGAATATAATATAGCAAGTAATGCTTTTATTGAATGAAAAAAAATGTTGATGTCGGGCATGTCATATAACAAAGAATACCTTGCTATGCTTCACGCCGCCCAAATGGGCTTCCGTTGGGTGCCAATATAGGGTCGCCCTGGGATAGTTATATGAAATTTCCGACAAGAACAATAAATTCTAGCTATTCATGGTTCAGAAAATCACAATGAGGAGAACTAAAAATGAACTCAGTTGAAGAATGTGTCGTAATCGCAATGGATGGTTCTGATGCGGAATTATTCCCATTCTTGCCTTATATATTACAAGATATTTGGGAAATAGGATCAGATCCAGAAGCTATAATTAAAATAATTGGTAGGCATTTTAATAGTTATGATAATTTAAAAATTCTTGATTTAGGTTGCGGGAAAGGAGCAGTTTCTATAAAAGTCGCTCAGCAATTCAATTGCAAATGTTATGGGATAGATGCAATTCCTGAATTTGTTGTATATGCCCAAAAAAAATCCATTGAATATAATGTGGGACATTTGTGCGAATTTGTAGTTGGGGATATGAGAGAAATAATTAAAGATTTTAAAGCATATGATATTATAATTCTTGGTGCCATAGGACCTGTTTTTGGAAATTATTATTCTACATTGGCAACATTATCAAAACACCTAAATGATACAGGTTTATTTATAATTGATGATGGATATATCGAAAATAATAGTGATTATACTCATCCATTGATGTTAAAAAAACTAGACCTTCTTAATCAGATAAGTTCTGCCGGAATGATTTTAATTGAAGATGATATAATTGAAAGCAAAAACATTAAAGATTCTGATGATCGTGTTTTTGATAATTTGAAAATCCGATGTATGGAATTAATTGAAAAGTATCCAGAGAAAAAGGATCTGTTTGAAAATTATTTGAAAAATCAAGAAAAAGAAAACGATGTACTTGAAAACAAAGTAGTATGTACAACTATGGTAATAAAAAGAATGTGAAAAGAATGATTTCGAGTAAAAGTTTGTAAAAAGGTGTCAGAGTCAATTTCCACATATGTGATTTTTCCAGAAAAGCTGTCCGGAAATTCCGAATCAACGTGATATTTATAGAAGAAAAGTTTAATTAACAGGATGAATATTATTTTTTGAACTAATCTGTGTTAGAATATGTGAAAATGTAAAAAAAAAGAAAAAAAACCGGCTAGACGGTAAAAAAATTGTTGACGATTTAATTAGTTAACAGTATATTGATTGAATATTAAGAATAAAAATTATGTGAGGGTTATATGAAAAAATTCATTTTTGTTGCGGTAATTTTAGTAGCTGCTTTGATTATGCCTGCTTGTGAAGAGTTTAGTGATGATGAATTCGACGGCGACGAGCGTGCTACGCAGACATTAAGTACAGCTCCTGCAATGTATAATTATATAGCACAGAATTATAATAGTACTGTTGGTCCGATCGCTATAGCAAAGGGTACCTTGACAACGACTAGTTCGAAAACAGTATATCTAGTTACGCTTTCAGGAACTCAGATGAAAACTAATCAAGCAACTGGTATAGTTAATGATCTTCAAGCTGGTTTCAGTATTCAGGGTGCATATGTAATCAACATTAAAAATGCAATATACAGCATGGTTCCAAAAGGTTCAAATCTTGTGCTTGCTGGTCATAGTCTTGGAGGAATGGTTGCTCAACAGGTTGCCGGTGATGGCGATATTAAAAGAGATTATAATGTAGTAAATACTGTAACTTTCGGTTCTCCGTTGATTTCTTTCATCTGGAGAGAAGGTGCGGTACAGCGTCTTGGAGATACTAGTGACATCGTGCCTACATTGAGCATTAGCAGTCTGTTTGCTGTAACTGCAACATGGAATATTTTTGGTCTAAACCGTGAAAACGGCGGATACGGTGCAAACGTGTTGGCAGCACATCTTGAAAGTTATAAGAGAAGTGATGTTTGGGGACGTTGGAATGCGATTGGTTATAAAGACAAAACCGGTAAAATTGTAATCGATCTTGCAACAAGAAAACAGTTTGCAGCTCCTGCTGGTTGGGTAAAATTTAATTACTAGTTTTAGGAATAGTATAAAGTGAAATAATCGATTCCTCATGGGGTTGGTATATATACAAAGGCACTGGCAACAGTGCCTTTGCTGTTTATGTGGGCAGAAAAAAATCATGTAACACTAATTTACAATAGTATGAACTGATTGACAAAGCTGAATTTATATAATATTATGGTATCTATGAAATCAATTTTTTTGAAAAATTTTATAAAAACGGTCATTACCATAATAATCATATTTTCGTTTTCGGAAGTATCATCCTCGCAGACAGCGGATATAAATTCTGATAAAAATATAATTGGCACTCTGGTCATAATAGGTGGAATTAAACGCGGGATTCTTCAAGCGGATTTCGCTTATGGATTTAATGATGAGACTGGTTCAATGAGCGATTCGGATTGGGAAACAACCGGCGAAAGATACAGCTATTCTAGCCATTCTTGTGAAATGGATAAGGCTCTTTTTGTGTCAATAAATTCCGGATGGATTTTTAAACCTACTGCCAATATTGGATTAATTCCTTTTTTAGGTTTTGACGCATATTCTATCGGAGTATCGGCACATAATGGTTATATTCAATTATATAGCCCTTATCCAACAGATCAGTATGGTATGGTTGTTTTGTACAGGCAGAAGTGTATTGTTCCTGAGTTGGGTTTTATGGTTGATTATGAGTTTTACGATGTCAAGTTATTGTTAATGACTAGCTATGGCCGATGGGGAATTGCCAGAGCTATTGATAATCACTACAAAACGGATGTTGATTACTATGACAGCATAAATAATATACAGAAATTGGAAGTTGGGGCAGTAATTGATTATAATTTTTCTGAAAAGTATTTTATTAGGGCAAAAAGTTCTTTTACGTATATTCCTTCTGTTAGAGGATCCGGCTATTCTGTTGACACTGCGACCGGTAAGAAAAATAAATATGGATATGGTGCCATTGGAATTCAGATAAGCATGCTGGATATTGGTTTAGGTACAGGGATCAGGTTTTAAATTTAGTAATTGCTATTGCAAATTATTGTTTTGTAAATAATTTTTTGCTTCCCTTTTTATTAGACATTCGATAAACTATGCACATGAAGCTGAATATTAAAATAATTTTTACAATAATCGTCTCCTTTACAGTGCTGATAATATCTTTCTATTCAGTGATGTTTTTTATAATAATGCCGGCATTTAAAAATCTGGAAGAAAAAGATTATAAGAAGAATCTTTCCCGAATTGAGGAAGCCCTTAACAGCGAATTGAATCATTTGCAGCATTTATGCAATGATTGGGCAAATTGGGATGATTCGTATAATTTTATGATGGGTAAAAATTCTGGTTTCGTAAAAACGAATATTGCACCGACAACCTTCACCGCTGCTGATTTAAATAAAATATATTTTCTCGATAATAGTGGTAATGTTTTTTTCGGAAAAAATTATGATAAAAAAAGCGAGACTTTTATTGATTTTTCTAGTTTTGAAAAAAATGATTATTTTAAAACTGGAGATTTTTATGAAAAGTTTTTATCTAGAGAAACTGTGCGTTTTATCAGCGGAGTTTTCTCTGTTGATGATGGCGTATTCTTTTTTGTCGCTCATAGAGTCTATGAAACCGGCGGGGATGGGTTTTCTCCAGGAATTTTGATTTTTTGTAGACAGATCGATACTGATTTAATAAGCAATATTCGAGAAAGAGTAAAACTTCAATATGATGTTATTTTTAATAAAACACTGAATTTATCGGACTATTATGATAAGTTAGAATCAACCCATGTGTCTGAAGAGGATGATATTGTAAAAATTACATTTAAAGAAAATATGCATTTATATAAACCGTATTATGA
>CAYLTM010000026.1:25569-26048 GCA_964386495.1 uncultured Leptospirales bacterium | reverse complement strand
AAATGATTTATCCAAGTGATATAATCCGCCAAGGATTAGATACTATTTATGCCGCGGTGGTCGCGTTAGCATTGGCAGGGTTATTGATAATGATTATGTACATAGTTCTTATGCGGAAAATCGTAATCGAACCTATAAAAAAAATGACGGCACATATTATGACGTTGGAACGTGATGGTGATTACAGCCGTAGAATTAAAATTGATCGTGATGATGAGTTAGGCATACTCTCTAAATCAATCGACTATTTTACGTTAAAAATTTATCAGCAGACCATGCTTCTGGAGGAAATGGCTATTAAGGATGGTCTAACGCGGATATATAACAGACGATATTTTGATAAACACTTTGAAATGGAATGGAATCGTCATTGTCGAAAAAATCAAAGTCTGGCGTTGTTTATTCTTGATGTAGATTATTTTAAACGTTATAATGATTTTTACGGTCATCAAATGGGTGATGCTGTGCTTTCGTCAATT
>CAYLTM010000026.1:18993-25559 GCA_964386495.1 uncultured Leptospirales bacterium | reverse complement strand
AAAACTTTACCGGGCGTTCAGGTGAATTTTCCGCACGCTACGGCGGGGAAGAGTTTGTTGTAGTGTTGCCGGAAACTTCCTATGACTCTGCGTTTGATCTGGCTGATAAGCTTAACAGGGAAATCCTTGATCTTAATATTCCTCATGAAAAAGCTGTTGAAACAGGTGGTAAGGTAACCGTCAGTATTGGTGTAATTGTAGGCGTACCAGCGATTTCACATGATTCTAGTAATAACCAGCATAGAGAGCTTTCCGCGAAACTGCGTGAGGACTTTATAAAACTCGCAGATTCAGCACTTTATAAAGCCAAGGAAAACGGGAGAAATCGTAAAGAAATTATATCACTGGAAGAAGTTAGAAAGTAGAAAGTAGAAAGTTATAAAGTTATAAAGTTATAAAGTAGAAAGTAGAAAGTAGAAATTTGAAAGTAGAAAGTAGAAAGGAGAAAGTAGAAAGGTGAAATGTGAAATGTGAAATGTGGATATTGACGGATCTGGTTGTTGTAAACCAGACCCGTCGAATAATTCTTTAATATTTGCAAACTTCCATATTTAACATGTTTGCTAGAATTTCAAGCTCGTCCGCGACATCGCCGTATAGTACAGCAAAATGAGGCTCCCATCCGTCCTTTACACTTTTATTAACAAGAATATCCGCGTTCGATGATGGTTGAAATACCAGAGATGTTCCGCAGAATTGTTTCGGCACATCAAGGGCTTTCCCTGGAGATATGAAGAATCTGAGTTTGCCGTCTGGTTTTCTGCCTATTCTGAATACTGTTACCTTGTCAGCAGGTTTACATCCAAATTCCATTGTTGGACCAATTTTCCTGTTAGGATGGACTCCAATCTCCGCACCTTTGTCCGGTCTCGCGAGAGAGCAAGCCGCTGTTCCGCAATGCCAGAAAGTTACTGTGTTGTCTTTTTCATCGAGAGACACTGGATCGCCGAAAAATGTCGGGCTGTCGGTTAATGCGACACCAATATACATCGAAATCGCACCGTATAAATCCGACTCGCAGCTCGCGGCGATTTTTCTTTCATTAAGCATCCCAAGAACAGCACAAACAGGCGTGCCGTACTCGGTAAAATAATCAGGCCAGCATCTTGAAGCTATCGCTCCGATATTTTTTGTTTCGATAAAATCGCTGTATGCTTTGTAAAGACGGGCGAAAGCGTCGATATTTTCTTCCGGAGTATTTTCAAGACCGATCATTGTTTTTTTTGCTTCAGTGATAATATCCTGATACTCTTCTTTTTTATATGATTTTGCCTTAATCATCATTTCTCTTGCTTCAATTGATTCAAGGTTAGATCCGAAAGCACGTGCAATTTCCGCGTCCAGTGCTCTGCCGAAACCGAACCCTTGCGGCGTTTGCCCTATGGCGGCTATGTTCAAGGAACGAAGATCTTTTTTGATTTTTGCCGCACGTATGGACGCGTGTACTTTTCTTATAACTTTTTCTTCGGCTGGTCCGCCGAAAATGTATTCAAAATTTTCACGACCCATGTGGTGAAGAATATTTCCAGCGGAATACGCGCCTGTAAGAGAATTTAGTCTAAGTCTGCCGCCATCGATTACCGGCTCTCGCAATGTCCACAATAATACAGGGCAGTCGAAAGCTTTTAATACTTCGGTTGCGTAGGCGGAGTTCGCAAATGTGTTATTCTGTAGAATTATTAAATCCGGATTGATTCCTGCCAGATAATTTTTCAAGTCATCGATTGTTAGAAGCGGTTTGTCAGGATATACTCCTTCACCGGTGAGTGATTTTATCATTTTTACTGATTTTTCAAATTGATCATTCGCGCTTTCCAGATGAAATGTTGGAACACCTATTGGAATATATGCCGCTTGAAATTTTGCCATGTCAGCCTCCCTTAGTATTATTTGATATTAATTATATCAGTCAAATAAAATATTCGAAAATATTGTTTGATCATAAAACATTTCATTTGCTGAAGTGATTAATATTCGCCATGAGTTATATCGTTGTCAACAATAATATGGAGAATTTTGCCTTGTTGAACGCGCGAATTTACCCGGCGAGCTGCTCCTTCACGAATGCGGTATCATACTCGACAATTTTACCTTTACGTTTCAAAACAAAGAAGCCATATTCTTCAGCTTTTTTAACGGCTTCATCGTTTATATGAAAACCTGCAATGCCGGCATAGATTTTGTAACTATCAAAAAAAGGGAAGAGCTTGCGAAAATTTGGAATTTTCTTTTCATGCAAATTTTCAATATCATTGATATGAGCTTTGTATTTTGTTTCAATAATCGCGACGGAATTTCCGTTATACAGAATAATGTCGTATTCGCCTTTAAGATTTTTTCCATCGACTTTCATATTTTTCTGTATTGTGTCAAATACCATGTTTCCTATTCTTTTTTTAGTTTTAAGCGTGTTAAAAAAAAACTCTTCAGCCACATCGCCTTGATTTTGAGACACACCGCCATACAACTTTGCCAGTTTATCGAGCTTACTGTCCGTTCTTTTCATTTGCTCGGATGTTTCTTTCATTTGCTCATCGGTCTTTTCCTGGCTTAGTGAAATCCCACCGTACCTTTTAGCCAGTTTATCGAGCCTAATGTCGGTTCTTTTCATTTGCTCGGATGTTTCTTTAAATTTAGAATCAGTTTCTTTCTGCATTTCAGCTATTGCTTTAAAAAGGTCTTTTAATTCCTGATCGATCATAGATTCTCCTTTTTAATTTAAATTTAGTGATCAGCAACAATTTGAAAAATAAAAGTAAAGTTGTCAATAAATTACAATTATTTTCTGAACTTCGCAATCGTAACATACAGCATAGGAATAAAAATCAGAGTTACCATTGTTGTAATAAATAATCCCCATGCGAGAGTTAAAGCCATCGGCTGCATCATTGGGAATCCTCCACCCCATCCGTAGGCAGTCGGTATTAGACCAACGAATGTCGTTAGGGTTGTAAGCACGACAGGACGTAACCTTTCGGAGGCACCTTCCACAACCAACTCAGGAGTAATAACATCGCGGTTTTTAAACTTGTTGTTAAGATGAGCGATCATCACGATGCTGTCATTAATTCCGACACCTATTAGACCAAGCAGTCCGAGCAAACCAACGATGGTAACGGTTTCGTTGTGAAGAAGTAGAGTAAAGAATACACCGCCGACAGCAAATGGAATAACAGAAAGAATCATAAATGGCTGTGAGTATGATTTAAACAAAATTACAAGAATGAAGTATATAGCCGCAGTCGCTATAGCAAGTGCAAACAGGTATCCTCTCATAGACATTTCTGTTTCCTGTGCTTCTCCGGCAAATTTCATGCGTATCCCCGGATTCGCTGCAATCTCCTTCTCAAAGCGTTTTCGGATTTCTTTGTTAATATCGTTCGATGTTGTTTTTGCTGAATCGATTTCACCGGTAATACTAATAGATCGTTTGCCGTCGTAATGGGTGATAACTGATGGAGAGACATCATTTTTTAATTTAGCAAAATGCTTCATTTTGACTAACGCGTTTTGGAAATTAGCAACCGGCATTTCAAGAAGATCTGCTTCATGATAGTTAGAGGCGTTTTTTAATCTTAACCGGAATTCAACATCTTCATTTTCCAGGCGGACAGAAGTTACAATGAAACCGTCAAACGCTGTACGTACTGTTTGGGCGACATCCATCGCGGTTAATCCTGTTCTCGCCAGCATTGGATAATCCAGTTCAATACGTAGTTCTTCCTTACCTTTAATTCTGCTTGACTCAATATTTCGAACATGCGGAATTGTTTTTAAAAATTCTATTAGATCGCTTTCATATTTAATGCGTAATTTATCGTCATTTGAGATAAGTATTACTTCTATAGGTTTTCCGACAGGCGGACCTCCCCATTCGGATATTTCCGCTTCAACGAGATTATGTTTTTTAGAAAATTCTTTAAGCTTGATGGTTAATGTATCTGTAATAGTCTCTGACTTAACATCTCTGTCTTCTGCCGGTACGAGGTAAACTGTTACCGCCGCCAGATTCGGACTCATTGATGACGCGATATTTAATCCCGAAACGTTGTTGTGACCAACTTCAGACGAGTAGCCGTTTATAGCATCTGCTGGTATATTCTCGGTAATTAATTTTTCAACTTCAACGACAATATTTTCCATAGCTTCTATAGTTGTTCCTGTAGGAGCTTCCAGTTTAACAGCGAAAAAATCCCTGTCTTTCTGTTCCATTAATGAAAAGCGTAAAAATATTGCCGAAAGTAATAGTGTTGTTATTAGAAAAAATACCATCGATATCATGGTGATCCATCTGAATTTTATTAGACGATTCATTTTGTTTTGATAAAAATTTATTAGATCATTAATCCATAATGTTCGTCGTGGTTGTGTATAATTGGGTGATGCGGTTTTCAAATGTGATGGCAGAAAAAATATGGCTTCGATAAGAGAGAACCCTAGTGTCAGAAGTATCACTATCGGGATTGATCTCATATACTTTCCCATAATTCCACCGATAAAAACTATCGGGAAAAACGCCAGTATTGTGGTGGACACTGCAGCGAAAATGGGCATAGCCATATCGAGAGATCCTTTAATAGCGGAATCGTAGGCACTTAGACCTTTTGCTTTTAGAGTATAGATGTGTTCGGAGACGACTATAGCGTCATCAACGACTATCCCTATTACTAGTATCATAATCCCCATTGTCATAGTGTTGAGGTTTAATCCGAAAAGCGGAAACAGCATCATCGCTGAAAAGAACGAAAACGGAATACCGAATGCTGCCCAGAAAGAACAGCGGAAATCCAAAAACATCAGCAATATTAGAACAACAAGTATAAACCCGATAAAACCGTTCATAAGAACTATATTGATGAAAATTCTTGTGTAAATAGAAAAGTCTATTACTGTATTTACTTTAACATTAGCGGGAAGGTGTTTTTTGTATTCTTCAAGTTTTTCATTGATTTTGTCGCTTAAATCAATAACATCAGCTTTACTCTGTGCTGAAATTTTCAGACCTATTGCTGATTGTCCATCACCGCGGTAAATAAATCGTTTATCTTCAAAAGTATCTTCAATATCAGCGACATCTGACAATCCAAGGTTAAACCCCTCATAATTTGCTCGAACAATTACATTATTTATCTCAGTGGGTTTTTCATATTCACTTAGGGTGATTACGTTTTTTTCAGTAAGATATGAGCGTATGGTGCCTCCACTGACTCTTATATTTCTGGATTTTACCGCATGTATTATTTCATTGAAGGTAATACTGTTTTTCTCCATTTTATCCGGATCCGCAAGAATTTTTATTTCCCGTTTGCGATAACCTTTAAGGATAATTTCGCTTACTCCTGGAATTTCCTTGATTACGGATTCAAGATCCTTCGCGTATTTTCGCAGTTCTGTTTCACTTACATCACCGGTTAGTGCGAGTTCGATCATGCTTGCTTTGCTCATGCCGAGTTCAACAACAAGAGGTTTCTGGGTAACTTCAGAAGGCAGGGTGTTGACTCGCGTTACAGCGTCTTTTATCTCTGTTTTAGTTTTTTCAGGATTTTCTGATTCAGTATCGATTTCCACGTAGATAGTGGAAATATTTTCCATTGATTGGCTTGTTATGCGCTTTACTCCGCTGACAGTTAATATCTCGTCTTCTATTTTATTTGTAACATTGATCTCAACATCTTCAGGAGACGCTCCTGGATATATGGTGGAAATTTGCAGAATGTCAAAATCAATTGTAGGGTCAACCTGACGCTGCATTGTTAAAGCAATGAAAATTCCGGATGCGAATATAAGGAACATTATCATGTTTGTAACTTTTGGGTTGTCAAGAAAATATGATATTATTGTTTTCATGGGATTCCTCAGAAAAATTGGATTTCATTCGTACTTTATGATATTTTTTCGGACGCATAATCCTTGTCAATCTATTTGTTGATGACTACGTTAAGTTGATAAGTTGATAGAATTAAAGAATTTTGAGTTTGACAAAAGTATCGAGAACTACTTTGTTGTGATGTGAATTATTTCACTTCAGGAGCGGATTACTAATGATATATATAAAATCACTTTTTGTTAACCGAAAAATTCAGAATGCTGCTGTGATAACAATGATTATTATTTTAACAATATCCTCTTATTATAAAATTACAGGTTCTAAAATAGTTAAGGACGCGAAACAAAATGTGATAACCAGTTATTATATCTGGACTGAAGGTATTTTCGCCGAAGAATCCGGCGTTAAGAGTTATAAAAGGGAACCTTTGCCGTTAATAATATCTTCATTATATATAGATTATTTTACGGATATTCCAAATGGAATTGGACTTCAAGAGTTGTTGGCATCCAGGGAATATCGAAAGAGCATAATCAGCATTAATGTGTTTTATACATTTGTACTTCTAATATCTGTTTGGTGGTTGACCCGGTTATTAACAAAATCAAATTATACCGCGGTTGTTGCGATTTTGCTTTCGTGGTTTATTTTCATAACAAGGCCGGCAATAATTAATAGAATGTATACCGAGCTTCCAGTATCAATTTTGATTGTTTTGATAGCCGCGTTTTCTATATTG